>JAAYAS010000108.1 GCA_012719255.1 Microbacteriaceae bacterium
ACACCCGCGACCACGGCAAGGCGCCCGTGCGCCGCGCCTGCTACGCGGCCGACCGCACCGGCCACATGATCCTGCAGACGCTCTACCAGAACTGCGTCAAGCACGACATCCGGTTCTTCAACGAGTACTACGCGCTCGACGTCGCGTTCACTGAGGTCGACGGCGTCCGCCGCCCGGCCGCGGTCATCGCCTACGAGCTGAAGACCGGCGACCTGCACGTCTTCCAGGGCAAGTCGATCGTCTTCGCCACCGGCGGCTTCGGCAAGGTCTTCAAGACCACCTCGAACGCCCACACCCTCACCGGCGACGGCGTCGGCATCATCTGGCGCAACGGCCTGCCGCTCGAGGACATGGAGTTCTACCAGTTCCACCCGACCGGCCTCGCCGGCCTCGGCATCCTCCTCACCGAGGGCGCCCGAGGCGAGGGCGCGATCCTCCGCAACGACTCGGGCGAGCGCTTCATGGAGCGCTACGCGCCGACCATCAAGGACCTCGCGCCCCGCGACATCGTCGCCCGCTCGATGGTGCAGGAGGTGCTCGAGGGCCGCGGCGCCGGTCCGCACAAGGACTACGTCTACCTCGACTGCACCCACCTGGGCGCCGAGGTGCTCGAGACGAAGCTCCCCGACATCACCGAGTTCGCCCGCACCTACCTCGGCGTCGACCCCGTCACCGAGCCGGTGCCCGTGTACCCCACCGCGCACTACGCCATGGGCGGCATCCCGACGAACAACGACGCCGAGGTGCTCTGGAACAACGAGGACGTCGTGCCCGGCCTGTTCGCCGCCGGCGAGTGCGCCTGCGTGTCGGTGCACGGCTCGAACCGCCTCGGCACCAACTCGCTGCTCGACATCAACGTCTTCGGCAAGCGCGCCGGCCGCGCCGCCGTGGCGTACGCGAAGTCGGCCGACTACGCGCCGCTGCCCGACGACGCCGACGAGTTCGTGCGCGGCCTCGTGCGCGACCTCCGCGCCAGCGAGGGCACCGAGTCGGTCGCGAAGCTCCGCGCCGAGCTGCAGGAGACCATGGACCGCAACGTCCAGGTGTTCCGCACCGCCGAGACCCTCAACGAGGCGACCGAGGTCATCCACCAGCTGCGCGAGCGCTACCGCAGCATCCACGTCGCCGACAAGGGCCTGCGGTTCAACACCGAGCTGCTCGAGGCGATCGAGCTCGGCTTCCTCCTCGACCTCGCCGAGGTCGTCACGTACTGCGCCCTCAACCGCGAGGAATCGCGCGGCGGCCACATGCGCGACGACTTCCCGAACCGCGACGACGAGAACTGGATGCACCACACGATGGCGTACCTCACGGGCGACCGCCGCTCGGCCGACCCGGCCGACCACATCACGCTCGACAAGAAGCCCGTGCGCATGACCCACTACGTTCCGCAGGAACGCAAGTACTAGAACCGAAGGGAGAATTTTCGCCATGACCGAGACTGCGAACCAGCAGACCAAGGCCGAAGAGCCGGAGAAGCCCTTCGACATCGAGGTGCACGTGCGCCGGTACAGCCCCGAGACCGACTCGGAGCCGTACTGGGACGTCTACACCGTGCCGATGTACTCGACCAGCCGCATCCTCGACGCCCTCCACCACATCAAGTGGGAGCAGGACTCGAGCCTCGCGTTCCGCCGCTCGTGCGCCCACGGCATCTGCGGCTCCGACGCGATGCGCATCAACGGCCGCAACCGCCTCGCCTGCAAGACCCTGATCAAGGACCTCGATCGCACCAAGCCGATCTACGTCGAGCCGATCAAGGGCCTGCCGCTCGAGCGCGACCTCATCGTCGACATGGACCCCTTCTTCGAGGCGTTCAAGGAGGTCCAGCCCTTCCTCATCGCCTCCGACAAGCCCGAGAAGGAGCGCATCCAGTCGATCGCCGACCGCGAGGTCTTCGACGACACCACCAAGTGCATCCTCTGCGCCGCGTGCACCACCTCGTGCCCGGTGTTCTGGACCGACGGCCAGTACTTCGGCCCGGCCGCGATCGTCGCGGCGCACCGGTTCATCTTCGACTCGCGCGACGAGGAGGCCTCGACCCGTCTCGAGATCCTCAACGACAAGGAGGGCGTGTGGCGCTGCCGCACCACCTTCAACTGCACCGAGGCGTGCCCCCGCGGCATCGAGGTGACCAAGGCGATCGCCGAGGTGAAGCAGGCCGTGCTCCGCGGCGGCCCCCGCTAGCCCGCCGCGAACGGCCCGAGGCCCGCATCCTGGTCGCAGGATGCGGGCCTCGCCCGTTTCCGGCGAGCCCGTCGAAGCCCGCGCCCTTCGACAGGCTCGGGGCGCGGTTGTCGGCGGGCCCCCGGCGCGGCTCGCGTACCCTGGCGGCGCGGCCCCGCCCGCACGCGACCCCACCGAGCCGCGACCGAGGAGCGCAACGATGCCCACGCATCCCGTCACCACCCGAGTGCCGATCCTGCCCCCGCTGCCGAAGCACGGCCCGGATGCGGGCCTCGCCGACAAGGCGAAGGCCTTCGGCACCTGGGTGCAGTCGACCCGGCCCGTGCGGGCGATCATGCACTGGAACGAGTCGCGCGGGGGCCTCCTCGCCGGCGGCATGGCCTACGCGGCGCTCTTCTCGTTCTTCGCCGCGCTCTGGGTGTTCTTCTCGATCGCCGGCATCGTGCTCTCGAACCGCCCCGACCTCATCGAGCTCGTCATCGACTACCTCGGCGACAGCATCCCCGGCCTCATCGGCCCCGGCGGCGTGATCACCGAGGAGACCCTCCTCAACATGAGCGCGACGATGACGATCGCCGGCATCATCGCGCTCGCCTCGACGCTGTGGACGGCGCTGAACTTCCTCAACGGCGCCCGCGTCTCGGTGCGCGCCGTGTTCGGGCTGCCGCCCGCGCCCGAGACGAACTTCGTCGTCACGAAGCTCCGCGACCTCGGGCTCGTGCTGCTGTTCGGCCTGCTGATGGTGCTCTCGGCGGCGATCACCGCGGCGAGCTCGGGGCTCATCACCTGGGTGATCCGCGACCTGCTGTCGATCGATCTCGGGCCGGGGCTCGGGTTCCTCATCCGCGGCGGCTCGATCGTCGTCGGCGTGCTCTTCGACGCGGTGATCTTCGCGCTCATCCTGCGGATCATGTGCCAGGTGCGCATCCCCGCGCGATTCCTCTGGCCCGGCGCGATCATCGGCGGCGTGCTCACCCAGCTGCTGAAGCAGGCCGGCTCGCTGCTGCTCGGCGGCGCCTCGTCGAACCCGCTGCTCGCGACGTTCGCCGCCCTGCTCGGAATCCTCATCTTCTTCAACTTCGCCTGCATGGTGCTGCTCATCACCGCCTCGTGGGTGAAGACGACGATGGACGACCACCACGTCTCGCCGCGCCTGCTCACCGCCGAGGAGGCCGAGGAGATCACCCGCGTCACCGAGCGCGAGGCCCGCAAGGAGCGGCTCGCCACCGAGAGCATCCGCATCCTCGACGAGCTCGAGCGCACGCCCCGCTGGCGGCGCCGCGGCCTGCGCCGCGACTACGAGCGCATCGTCGCCGAGCAGCAGCGCATCGAGCGCGCCGAGCTGCGCGAGCGGCTCGGCCTCGCCGACGACGACGGCCCGGCCGACGCCGAGGGCCGCAGCGCCGAGGCGAAGCGCCGGGCGAAGCGCAGCGACGACGGCGAGACCTCGTCGTTCCGCTCGGCGCAGGCCGAGGGCGAGGCCTCCGAGACCGAGACCGCGCCCGCCGCCACCAGATCCGACCGGTAGCTGCACCTGCAAGTACCGGTCGGGCGGGGCGGGGAGGCGCGGGGCGGGGCGGGCCTAGGATGGGGCGCATGTCCGCACTCCGCATCGCCTCGATCAACGTCAACGGCATCCGCGCCGCCTACCGCAAGGGGATGCCCGCGTGGCTCGAACCGCGCGGCGTCGACATCCTCGCGCTGCAGGAGGTGCGCGCGAGCCGGGCGCAGGTCGATGCGCTGCTCGACGAGGCCGGCCCGAGCGACTGGAACGTCGTGCTCGACGAGGCCACCGCCGCCGGCCGCGCCGGCGTCGCGATCGCCTCGCACCGCCCGATCCTCGAGCACCGCGCCGGCATCGGCCCCGCCGACTTCGACTCGGCCGGCCGCTGGATCGAGGCCGACTTCGACATCGACGGCACCCCGCTCACCGTCGTGAGCTGCTACGTGCACTCGGGCGAGGTCGACACCCCGAAGCAGGAGGAGAAGTGGCGCTTCCTCGACGCGATGGCCGAGCGGATGCGCGAGCTGCGCGCCGAGCGCGAGCACGTGCTCGTCGTCGGCGACTTCAACGTCGGTCACACGACCCTCGACATCAAGAACTGGAAGGGCAACGTGAAGCGCGCCGGCTTCCTGCCCCGCGAGCGCGGCTACTTCGACCGGCTCTTCGGCGAGTACGACGCCGACGTCGAGGCCGTCGACGGCTCGGGCGGCAAGGGCCTCGGCTGGATCGACGTCGGTCGCCGCTTCGCCGGCGAGGTCGACGGCCCCTACTCGTGGTGGTCGTGGCGCGGCAAGGCGTTCGACAACGACACCGGCTGGCGCATCGACTACCACGCGGCGACGCCGGCGCTCGCCGAGCGCGTCGAGGACTACACGATCGACCGCGCCGCCGCGTACGACCAGCGCTGGAGCGACCACGCGCCGGTGGTGGCCGACTACCGGTTCTAGGGCGGACCCGGGGCGAGCGCGGGGCCCTTCGACCGGCTCAGGGGCCGGGGCTCGCGGCGCGGCGGCTAGCATGGCAGGAGTGCCCACTCCCATCCAGGCGACAGGAACCCAAGCGATGACGAAGCCCGTCCTCTTCTCCGGAATGCAGCCGTCGAGCGACTCGCTGCACCTCGGCAACTACGTGGGGGCGCTGACCAACTGGGTGAAGCTGCAGGAGGAGGGCGACGCGATCTACTGCGTCGTCAACCAGCACGCGATCACGTCGAAGTTCGAGCCCGAGCAGCTGCGCGAGCGCACCCTCACGACCGCGGCCCAGTACATCGCCGCCGGCATCGACCCCGACAAGTCGATCCTCTACGTGCAGTCGGACGTGCCCGCGCACGCCCAGCTCGCGTGGATCCTCGGCACGATGACCGGCTTCGGCGAGGCCGGCCGCATGACCCAGTTCAAGGACAAGTCGCAGCGCTTCGGCGCCGAGGCGACCACCGTCGGCCTGTTCACCTACCCGGTGCTCATGGCCGCCGACATCCTGCTGTTCCAGGCCGACCAGGTGCCCGTCGGCGACGACCAGCGCCAGCACATCGAGCTCACCCGCACCCTCGCCGAGCGCTTCAACTCGCGCTACGGCGAGACGTTCACCGTGCCCGAGGGCTTCATCCCCGAGGTGAGCGCGCGCGTCTACGACCTGCAGGAGCCGACCGCGAAGATGTCGAAGTCGGCGGCGTCCGACGCGGGCCTGCTGCGCATCCTCGACCCCGCGAACGTCACGAAGAAGAAGATCATGCGCGCCGTCACCGACGCCGACGGCGAGATCCGCGTCGACCGCGAGGCGAAGCCCGGCGTCTCGAACCTCCTCGGCATCCACTCGGTGCTCACCGGCCGCGCGCTCGACGAGATCGTCGCCGAGTACGAGGGCCGCGGCTACGGCGACCTGAAGAAGGGCCTCGTCGAGGTGGTCGAGGCGACCTTCGCGCCGATCCGCGAGCGCACCGAGGAGCTGCTCGGCGACCGCGGCGAGCTGATGCGGCTGCTCGCGCAGGGCGCCGAGCGCGCCGCCGAGCGGGCGGATGCGACGCTGCGGCTCGTGCACGAGCGCATCGGCTTCCCCATCGGCGCGGCCCGATGACGCCGACCGCGACGCCCGAACCCGCCGAGCCCGCCGGCGGCGCGAGCCGCGAGCGCGACGCGCTCGTCGTCGTGCCGACCTACAACGAGGCCGAGAACATCGAGCTCGTCGTCGGCGACCTCCTCGAGATCTCCGACCGCCTCGACGTGCTCGTCGTCGACGACGGCTCGCCCGACGGCACCGGCGCCCTCGCCGACGCGATCGCCGCCCGCGAGCCCCGCGTCACGGTGCTCCACCGCGCCGGCAAGCAGGGGCTCGCCTCGGCGTACCTGCAGGGCTTCGAGCTCGGCCACGAGCGCGGCTACCGCTGGCTGTTCGAGTTCGACGCCGACGGCTCGCATCCCGCCGACCGGCTGCCGGCGATGCTCGCCGAGCTCGACGCCGGCGCCGACCTCGTCATCGGCTCGCGCTGGGTCGACGGCGGCGGCACCCGCGACTGGCCCGCATCGCGCGAGCTGCTCTCGCGCGCCGCGTCGCTGTACTCGCGCACCGTGCTGAAGTCGCGCATCCACGACCTCACCGCCGGCTACCGCGGCTTCCGCGCCGAGGCGCTGCGCGCCCTCGACCTGTCGAGCGTCGCATCGGCCGGCTACTGCTTCCAGATCGAGATGGCGTGGCTGCTCGAGCGCACCGGGCACCGCGTCGTCGAGGTGCCGATCATCTTCACCGACCGCGCCCTCGGCACCTCGAAGATGTCGCAGCGCATCATCCTCGAGGCGCTCTGGCGCGTCACCGCCTGGGGGCTCGGCTACCGGGCCCGCGGCGCGGTCCTCCTGCTCACCGGCCGCTAGGCCGCCCGATCCACCGAAGGCCCGTTCATGACCGCATCCGACTCCTCCCCCGCCGCCGCCCACGACGCGAGCGGCGCGACCGGCGAGACCCCGCGCATCCGCTTCGAGGTCGAGACCGCCGTGCCGACCGAGCACGGCGAGTTCCGGGTGCGCGGCTACACCGACACCGTCACCGGCATCGTGCACCTCGCGATCTGCGCCGGCGAGCCGAGCGACGGGATGCGCGTGCGCATCCACTCGGAGTGCCTCACCGGCGAGGCGTTCGGCTCGATGAAGTGCGAGTGCGGCCCGCAGCTCGAGGCGGCGCTGAACATCGTGCAGGCCGAGGGCGGCGCGGTGCTCTACCTGCGCGGCCACGAGGGCCGCGGCATCGGCCTGCTGAACAAGCTGCGCGCCTACCGGCTGCAGGAGGACGGCCTCGACACCGTCGACGCGAACCTCGCGCTCGGCCTGCCCGCCGACGCCCGCGAGTACATCGCGGCGGCGGGGATGCTCGACGACCTCGGCGTCGGCCGGGTGCGGCTGCTCACGAACAACCCGCTGAAGCAGGCGGCGCTCGAGGAGCACGGCATCGAGGTGATCGAGCGGGTGCCGCTCGAGGTCGGCCGCAACGCGGTGAACGACGAGTACCTCAAGGTGAAGGCCGAGCGGATGGGGCACCTGTTCGGCTGAGCGCGCCGGGGCTGCCGAGCGAGCCGGTCGCGGCCGGGTTCGTCCATACGGACGGGGCGGCGCGCGGGCCGCTCGATAGGATCGTGGCCATGGAAATCATCCGCTGGATCCTGCTCATCCTCCACTTCGTCGGCATCGCCGCCCTCTTCGGCGTCTGGTTCTCGCAGCTCAAGGCGATCCCCGCCGGCCAGGCCCGCATCCTCCCCGGCATGATGCACGGCGCGTGGACGATGCTCATCACCGGCCTCGGCCTGGTCACCTACCTCGAGCTCGCGACCGACGCCGAGATCAACCACATGAAGATCGGCATCAAGCTGCTCGTGCTCATCGCGATCGTCGTGCTCGCGCTCGTCAACCGCAAGAAGGAGCGCGTCTCGGCCGGCGTCATGTGGGCGATCGGCGGCCTCACGCTGCTGAACATCGCGCTCGCCGTCATCATGTAGCGCCCGCGCACCCGCGCCCCGCGCGCATCCCGAGAACGGCCGTCCCCCACCGGGCGGCCGTTCTCCGGTTTCCCGGGGCGGCCGCGGGCGGCGCGCGTTGCGGCGATGCCGAGTTGCCGCGGAGCGCAGGTGTCAACTAGCGTTGACGTCATGCTGAAGCAGGCACCCCCGGGCGAGCGCGACGAGCCGCTGCGCCGCATCGAGCAGCTCGTCGAGCAGCAGCGCGCCGTCGAGCGCGAGCTCAACGCCGAGGTCCGCCGCGCCCACCTCGCCGGCTGCACCTGGACCGCCATCGCCCACTGCCTCGGCGTCACCCGCCAGGCCGCCCACAAGAAGTACGGAAAGCGCACGTGACCGACGCCGCCCCCGCATCCCCCGCCTCGAACCCCGCCGCCGCGCCCACCGCATCCGGCCACGGGCCCGCCGACGGCCCCGAGCCCGCGCCCCGCCGGCGCCGCGGCGGACCGTTCGCGCGCCGCGACCACGCCGGCCCGCGCGCCTCGCTGAAGCAGCTGTGGCCCTACCTCTTCGCCGACAGGCGGATGATGGGCCTCATCGTCGCGATCTCGATCGTCGGCAGCGCCTTCTCGCTCGCGCAGCCGCTGCTCATGGGCCTGCTCATCCAGCAGGTCGAGCAGGGCGCGTGGCAGGCGTGGATCGTCTGGGCGCTCGTCGCCGTCGTCGTCGGCCACGCCCTCCTCAGCGGCCTGCAGCACTTCCTGCTGCAGCGCACCGGCGAGCGCATCGTGCTCGACGCCCGCCGCAACCTCATCCGCAAGCTCTTCCACCTGCCGATCAGCGAGTTCGACGCGCGCCGCACCGGCGACCTCGTCAGCCGCGTCGGCAGCGACACGACGCTGCTGCGCGCCGTGCTCACGCAGGGCCTCATCGAAGCGATCGGCGGCGTGCTCACGTTCATCGGCGCGGTCATCGCGATGCTCTGGCTCGACTGGGTGCTCTTCCTCGTCACCTTCGCCTGCGTCGCCGTCTCGCTCGTCGTCGTCATCGGCCTGTCGAGCCGCGTCATGGCCGCCTCGGCCGCCGCGCAGGAGAAGGTCGGCGAGCTCACCGCCGCCACCGAGCGGGCGATCTCGGCGATGCGCACCCTGCGCGCCTCGGGCGCCGTCGAGCGCGAGCACGACCGCGTCGTCGAGGATGCGGTCGGCGCCTACCGGCGCGGGCTCGACATCGCCGCGATCTCGGCGGTGATGGTGCCGGTGTCGACCCTCGCGCTGCAGCTCTCGCTCGTGCTCGTGCTCGGCATCGGCGGCGTGCGCGTCGCCGCCGGCGACCTCACGATCGCCGCGCTCATCTCGTTCATCATGTTCCTGTTCATGATGATCGCGCCGCTCGCGCAGATGTTCGGCGCGATCTCGGCGGTCGCCTCGGCGCTCGGCGCGCTCGGCCGCATCGAGGAGATCGCCTCGCTGCCCGACGAGACCGCCGCCGACGCCGCGTTCGCGCCGCGCGTCGCCCTCGTCGGCCCGGCGAACGCCGGCGCGGCGCCCGAGGCGCCCGCGCTCGAGTTCGACGCGGTCTCGTTCCGCTACCCCGAGCGGGTGGTGCGGGCCGCGCAGGCGAAGCAGGATGCCTCCGGGCGCTTCGACCGCTACGTCACCGCCACCGGGCGGCGCGCGCGGAAGGCCGCCGAGGAGCTGCTGCGCATCGACGACACCGCGCCGGTCGAGTCGCCGCTCGTGCTCGACGGCGTGTCGTTCGCGGTGCCGCGCGGCGCGAAGGTCGCGCTCGTCGGCCCCTCGGGCGCCGGCAAGTCGACGACGCTCGCGCTCATCGAGCGGTTCTACGACCCGATCGCCGGCGCCGTGCGGCTCGGCGGCGTCGACCTGCGCTCGATCGACCGCCGCGAGCTGCGCGCCCAGCTCGGCTACGTGCAGCAGAACTCCCCCACCCTCGCCGGCACGCTCGGCGACAACCTGCGGCTCGGCCGGCCCGACGCGAGCGACGACGAGTGCGCCGCGGTGCTCCGCGAGGTGAACCTCGGCGGCGTGCTCGACCGCTCGCCGCTCGGCCTCGACGCACCGGTCGGCGAGGCGGGCGTGCGGCTCTCGGGCGGCGAGCAGCAGCGGCTCGCGATCGCCCGCACGCTGCTCGCGGCGCCGCCGGTGCTGCTGCTCGACGAGTCGACCTCGGCGCTCGACGGCGCGAACGAGGCGATGATGCGCGACGCGATCGACCGCGTCGGCGAGGGCCGCTCGATGGTGATGATCGCCCACCGGCTGTCGACGGTGATCGACGCCGACGAGATTGTCGTGCTCGACCGCGGCCGGGTCGTCGGCCGCGGCCCCCACGCCGAGCTCGTCGACGCCTCGCCGCTCTACCGCGAGCTCGCCCAGCACCAGCTGCTCGCCCCGCGCGACTGAACCGGGCGCGAGCCGGCCTCCGGGCGGGTCCCGCCGCATCCGCCTACCCTGGAGCGACCGCCTCGAGACAGGAGCCGACATGGGACGGGTCACCCAGCGCCGCCGCGCGCTCGTCGTGCGCGCCGACGGCAGCGCGACGCCGCGCCGCGAGACGCTCGCCGGCGAGGAGCCGCTCGAGATCCGCGTGAACGGCCGGCCGCTCGCCGTCACGATGCGCACCCCCGGCGACGACTTCGACCTCGTCGCCGGCAACCTCGTCAGCGAGGGCTTCGTCGGCCGCGCCGACGAGCTCGCCGTGATGCGCTACTGCGGCGGCGCGGTCGTCGACGGCACGAACACCTACAACGTCATCGAGGCGTCGGTGCTCGGACTCGACCCCGCCTCGATCGCCGAGCGCCGCGTCGTCACCACCTCCGCCTGCGGCGTGTGCGGCACCACCTCGATCGACGAGGTGCGCCGGCAGTCGCGGTTCGGCGCGCACGAGCCCGAGCCGCGGATCCCCGTGCCGGTGCTGCTCTCGCTGCCCGATCGGCTGCGCGCCGAGCAGGAGCTGTTCGACTCGACCGGCGGGCTGCACGCCGCCGGACTCTTCGACGCCGCCGGCGAGCTGCGCTGCGTGCGCGAGGACGTCGGCCGGCACAACGCCGTCGACAAGGTCGTCGGGTGGGCGCTGCGCGACGACCGGCTGCCGCTGCGCGGCACCGTGCTGCAGGTGTCGGGCCGGGCCTCGTTCGAGCTCGTGCAGAAGTGCCACCTCGCCGGCATCCCGGTGCTCGCCGCGGTGAGCGCGCCCTCGTCGCTCGCGGCCGACCTCGCCGAGGAGGTCGGCATCACGCTCGTCGGGTTCTCGCGCGGCGACCGCGCCACGGTGTACACCCACCCCGAGCGCGTCGAGGCCTGAGCGCGGCCGGCCGCCGCGGGGCCCCGACCCCACCGCCGAGCGGTTCACGCGGCCGCCCCGGTGCGGTGCGGCGGTGCTGCGGCCCTTCGAGAGCGATGGGCCTCGGCGGCTCGGTGCGTTCGCATCGAGCCGCCGCGACGGCGTGCGACGGTCGTGACCGACCCGCAGGGGCCATCGCTCCTGACGGGATGCCGGGCGGCCCCGGGCGGCACCGGTAGCCTGTCGGCCATGACCGCGCACCCCCTCGACGACGCCGCCCGCGAGCGGCAGGCCCGCCACGCGCGCCTGCTCGGCTACGGCGCGCCCGGGGTCGAGCGCACCGCGCGGGCCCGGATCGTCGTCGTCGGCGCGGGCGGCCTCGGCGCGCCGGCCCTGCGCGTGCTCGCGGGCGCCGACCTCGAGCGGCTCACCGTGATCGACGACGACCGGGTCGACCGCACGAACCTCGCCCGCCAGACCCTCTACACCGAGCTCGACGTCGGCCGCGGCAAGGCCGAGGCCGCGGTCGCGGCGCTGCGCCACTTCGCGCCCCGCACCGAGCTGCGGGCGGTCGCGATGCGGCTCGGCGCCGGCAATGCGCGCGGACTGCTGCGCGGCGCCGATGCGGTGCTCGACACCACCGACGACTGGCCGACCCGGTTCGCCGTCGCCGATGCCTGCCGCGAGCTCGGGATCCCGCTCGTCTGGGGCAGCGTGCTCGCCTGGGACGGCCTGCTCACGACCTTCGCGCCCGGCGGCCCCGGGCTCGACGACCTCGTCGACCGGTCGACCCAGCTCGCCGCTCCCCCGCGCGATTGCGCCGCGGCGGGCGTGTTCGCGCCGCTGTGCGCCGAGATCGCGGCGGCGATGGCCGGCGAGGGGCTGCGGCTCGCGGCCGGGCTCGCGCCGCTGCTCGTCGGCCGGGTGCGCTCGTGGGATGCGGCGCGCGGCACGGTGCGCGAGCTGCCGCTGGTCGCGCGCGACGAAACCCGGGAGTCGAGCGGCGAGCGGGCCGCGGATGCGGGCGGGGAGCCGGCGGGCGCGCCCGCCCGAACCGACGCGTCGGTTGCGCCGGACGACTTCGAAGGGCTGGTGCCGGGAGGCGCGTCGCCCGCGCCGGGCGGCGGGTCGTCCGAGTCGGGCAGCGGGTCGCCGGAGCCGGGCAGCGGATCGCCGGTGCCGAGCGGCAGGTCGTCCCCGCCGGACAGCGCGTCGTCCGTGCCGGGCGGCGTGCCGCCGGTGCCGGGCGGCGGGTCGTCGATGGACGAGCCGCCCGTCACCGGGCCGATCCCGACCGGGCAGGCGGGTTCGCGCCGCCGGCGGCTGTCGGACGCGA
>JAAYAS010000109.1 GCA_012719255.1 Microbacteriaceae bacterium
CTGGGGCCTCATCGTCTACGACGAGGTGCACCTGTTGCCCGCCCCCGTGTTCAAGCTGACCGCCGACCTGCAGGCCCGCCGCCGGCTCGGCCTCACGGCGACGCTCGTGCGTGAAGACGGCCGCGAGTCCGACGTGTTCAGCCTCATCGGCCCCAAACGCTTCGACGCGCCCTGGAAGGAGATCGAGGCGCAGGGGTTCATCTCGCCCGCCGAGTGCTTCGAGATCCGCGTCGACCTCCCCTACGACGACCGGATGGCGTACGCCTCCGCGAGCGACGACGACCGCTACCGCATCGCCGCCACCGCGCCCGCGAAGCTCGACGTGGTGCGCGCGCTCGTGCGCCGCCACGCCGGCGAGCACATCCTCATCATCGGCCAGTACCTCGACCAGATCGACGAGGTCGCCGCCGAGCTCGGCGTGCCGCAGCTCACCGGTCAGACGCCGGTCGCCGAGCGCGAGGAGCTCTTCGCCGCGTTCCGCTCGGGCGCCGAGCCGGTGCTCGTCGTCTCGAAGGTCGCGAACTTCTCGGTCGATCTGCCGGATGCGTCGGTCGCGATCCAGATCTCCGGCTCGTACGGCTCGCGGCAGGAGGAGGCGCAGCGCCTCGGCCGGCTGCTGCGGCCCTCCGACAAGTCGTCGAGCGCCTCGTTCTACACGCTCGTCTCGCGCGACACCGTCGACCAGGACTTCGCGCAGAACCGGCAGCGCTTCCTCGCCGAGCAGGGCTACGCCTACTCGATCCTCGACGCCGCCGAGCTCGTCGCCGACTGACCCCGGAGGTCATGCGGCGTCGCGGTGCTTCATGCGCCGTAATAGAACTGCCCGTGCGGCGGGGACCGGCCCCGCGGCGGTCGTAGCGTTCCCCAGTGCCTCCCGAACGCATCCCCGGAGGAGGCCCTGACGAAGGAACCGACATGGCCCGCACCCCCATCCCCGCCCGCGCCCCGCTCGCCGCCCTCGCGGCCCTCGCCGCCATCGCCGGGCTCGCCGCCTGCGCCCCCGCGAGCGCCGACGAGGACGCCGCCGACGGCGTGCGCACGCTCGTCGTCGCGACCGCCGCCGACCCGCGCCCCTACACCTACGTCGGCGACGACGGCGAGCTCACCGGCTACGACATCGAGATCGTCCGCGCCATCGACGAGCGACTGCCGCAGTACGAGGTCGAGTTCCAGACCACCGACTTCCAGGGCATCTTCCCCGGCCTCGACTCGGGCCGCTACGACATCGTCGCGAACAACCTCTCGGTCACCGCCGAGCGCGAGGAGAAGTACCGCTTCACCCGACCGCACATCACCGCCCAGTTCGGCGCCGTCGTGCGCACCGACGGCGGCATCGGCGAGATCGGGAGCCTCGACGAGCTCGCCGGCCTGACGACGTACGGCCAGCCCGGCCTGAACTTCACCAAGGTGCTCGAGGCGCACAACGAGGCGAACCCCGAGCGGGCCGTGCGCATCGAGTACACCGAGCTCGACCTGCAGTCGCAGTTCAACAACCTGCTCGCCGGCCGCGTCGACTTCCTCTTCGTCGAGCGCGTGCCGTTCGAGGGCTACGGCAAGGGCGACCCCGGGCTCGCCTTCCGCGAGCTGCCGGGCGAGTACCTCGAGTCGAGCTTCGGCACGAACCTCGACTCCGCGCTCGCGTTCTCGCCGCAGAGCGACGACGTCGACCGGGTCGTCGCCGACTTCGACGCGGCGCTCGAGGAGCTCAAGGCCGACGGCACCCTCGCCGCGCTCAGCGAGGAGTTCTTCGGCGCCGACCTCACCCCGAAGGAGTAGCGGGTGGAGCGCATCATCGACGTCGGCGCGATCGGCGACTACACGCTGCGGCTGCTCCCCTACATCCCGATCACGCTGCTGCTCGCCGTGCTCGCCACCGTCGCCGGCATCGTCATCGGCCTCGGCTTCGCGCTGCTGAAGATGGGGCGCGTACCGGTGCTCAGCCGGCTCTCGGCGGTGCTCGTGTCGTACCTGCGCGGCACGCCGATCCTCGTGCAGCTGCTGCTCAACGTCAACGCGGCGCCGATCCTCGTGATCCTCGCGAACCAGCGCCTCGGCACGAGCTGGGATGCGGTGGCCGTCTCGCCGTTCGTCGTCGCGACGCTCACCTTCGCGCTCAACGAGGCGGCGTACGCCTCCGAGACGATCCGCGCGGCGCTGCTCTCGGTCGACCGCCGCGAGATCGAGGCCGGTCACGCGCTCGGCATGACGCCCTGGCAGACGCTGCGGCGGATCACCATCCCGAACGCCGCCGTCGTCGCCTTCCCGACGCTCGTGAACCACTTCATCGGGATGCTCAAGGCGTCGTCGCTCGCCTTCGTCGTATCGGTGGTCGAGATCACCGCCGCCGCGAAGATCCTCGGCGGCCGCGACTACCGGTTCTTCGAGGCCTACCTCGCCACCGCGATCGTCTACTGGGCGCTCACCGTGATCGTCGAGCAGATCGCCCGGCTCGTCGAGCGCCGCCTCGACCTTCCCGCCGCCGGCCCGCGCGTCCGCAAGGGGCGCGAGCTCGCGGCCGACCTCGAGAGGACCCGCGCATGATCGCCGTCTCCGAGCTGCGGAAGTCGTTCGGCGACCGCGAGATCCTCCGCGGCCTGAGCTTCGAGCTCGAGCCGGGCACCGTCACCGCCATCGTCGGCTCCTCCGGCGCCGACAAGTCGACGCTGCTGCGCTGCCTCGACCTGCTCGAGCGGCCCGACTCCGGCACGATCCGCCTCGGCGGCCTCGTGATCGACACGGCCGCCGTCACCCGGGCCGAGGCGCTCGAGCTCCGCCGCCGCACCGCCATGGTGTTCCAGCAGTTCCACCTCTTCTCGCGGAAGACCGCCCTCGAGAACGTCACCGAGGGGCTGCGCGTCGTGCGCGGCCTCGACGCCGCCGAGGCGGAGCGCCGCGCGCTCGCGCAGCTCGAGCGGGTGGGGCTCGCGGCGCACCTCGACCACTACCCCGCGCAGCTCTCGGGCGGCCAGCAGCAGCGCGTCGGCATCGCCCGCGCGCTCGCGATGGAGCCGGAGGTGCTGCTCCTCGACGAGCCCACCTCCGCGCTCGACCCGGAGCTCGTCGGCGAGGTGCTCTCGACCATCCGCCGGGTCGCCGCCGACGGCCAGACCATGGTGCTCGTCTCGCACGAAATGAGCTTCGTGCGCCAGGTCGCCCAGCGCGTCCTCTTCCTCGAGCACGGCGAGATCATCGACGACGCCGCGCCCGACGAGTTCTTCGGCCCGCACGCCGCCGAGCGCACCCGCGCGTTCCTCCGCGACTACCACCTCGCCCGCGGCACCGACTACCAGATCTGAAAGGCCCCCTCCCATGACCGACCCCCGTCCGCTGCGCAGCCTCGGCTTCATCCACCTCGTGCCCTTCGACCGCGACGACCCGGCCACCGGGCTCCGCGAGGGCGTCGAGCTCTTCCGCTTCGCCGAGGAGCTCGGCCTCGACTCCGGCTGGGTGCGCACCCGCCACCTCCAGTACGGCCTGCCGAGCGCCTCCGTGTTCTTCGGCGCCGTCTCGCAGGCGACCTCCCGCATCGGCCTCGGCACCGCCGTGATCCCCGTCGGGCACGAGAACCCGTTCCGCCTCGCCGAGGACCTCGGCACCGCCGACGCGCTCTCCGGCGGCCGGCTGCTGCCCGGGCTCAGCGTGCATCCGCCCGCCTACGACGACGCCGTGAACGGCCTCGTGCACGGCGAGGGCTGGCGCGAGGAGGACTACTCGTACGGCCGGCTCGAGCGGCTGCGCGGCTTCCTCCGCGGCGACCGCGTCCGCGAGGTGCCCGAGTACCTCGGCATCGGCGGCGACTTCGACTCGGAGCGCGTCGAGCCGGTGAGCCCCGGCCTCGCCGACCGCCTCTGGTACGGCGGCGGCTCGCTGCGCTCGGCGCAGTGGGCCGGCGAGCACGGCTTCCACTGGCTCGTGTCGAACATCTCGACCTCGGCGAGCGGCGAGCTCGTCGACTTCGGCGCCAACCAGCGCGAGCAGATCGACGCCTTCCGCGCCGCCTCGCCGCTCGGCGACGAGGCGCGCGCCGCCGTGGCCCGCGTGCTCGTACCCACCGACGGCGCGAGCGACGAGCAGCTCCGCAAGTACCGCGCCTACGCCGAGGGCCGCACCGAGCGCACCACCCGCGTGCACGGCCGCGGCACGATCATCGCGCCGGACGTGCTCGGCTCGGCCGACGGGATCGTCGAGTTCATCCGCACCGACCCCGCCTTCCGGGCCGCCGACGACTACCTCTTCGAGCTGCCGTTCGAGTTCGAGCTCGACGACTGGAAGCAGATGCTCGAGCAGCTCGCCGGCGAGATCGGCCCGCGGCTCGGCTGGTCGCCCGCGCGCTAGCGGCCGTCAGACCCGCGCGAGCAGCTCGCCGTGCGCGATCACGAACACGGCGTCGGGATGCGCGCCCCACTCGCGCCAGGCGGCCGAGATCGCCTCGAGCTCGGCCCGGTCGGCGAGGCCGAGGCCGAGCGCCTCCTCGGCGAAGCGCGACTCGAGCACGCGCACCGCCCACGAGCCGCCCCACCAGGCGGTGAGCTCGCCGGTCGCGTACGTCCCGAGGTGGAGCTCCCGCCAGCGGCCGTCGCCGCGGCGGGCGGCCTCGGCCCGGCCGGCGACGACGGCGTCGGCGGCCGGGTCGACGCCGACGACGAGGCCCGATCCGCCGACGCGCTCGGCGAGGTCGCAGGTGATCGTGCCGGGCCCCGAGCCGATGTCGAGCAGCCGCATCCCCGGCCGCAGCTCGGGCAGCAGGCAGCCGCACGAGTTCTCGGCCGTGCGGGTCGCGTGCGAGGCGAGCGCCGAGGCGGCGTGGCCGTGGAGGTACCGGGTCATGGGCGCATCCTGCCACGCGCCGTCCACCAGCGCCCGTTCAGATTCCGGGCGCGATACTGACTGCATGACTGAAGGCGGACCCAAGATCCTCGTCGTCGACGACGAACCGAACATTCGCGAGCTGCTCTCGACGAGCCTGCGCTTCGCCGGCTTCATGGTGCGCACCGTCGGCAACGGCGCCGGTGCGATCGCCGCGGTGATCGACGAGGAGCCCGACCTCATCGTCCTCGACGTCATGCTCCCCGACATGTCGGGCTTCGGCGTCACCAAGCGCCTGCGCGCCTCGGGCTACGCCTCCCCCATCCTCTTCCTCACCGCGAAGGACGACACCGAGGACAAGATCGAGGGCCTCAACGCCGGCGGCGACGACTACGTCACCAAGCCGTTCAGCCTCGACGAGATCGTCGCCCGCATCAAGGCGATCCTCCGCCGCACCATGCAGACCGAGGAGGAGGCGGTGATCCGCGTCGGCGAGCTGACGATGGATCAGGACACCCACGAGGTGTTCGTCGCCGACGACCCCGTCGACCTCTCGCCCACCGAGTTCAAGCTGCTGCGCTACCTCATGCTCAACCCGAACCGGGTGCTGTCGAAGGCGCAGATCCTCGACCACGTGTGGGAGTACGACTTCAACGGCGACGCCGGCATCGTCGAGTCGTACATCTCCTACCTCCGCCGCAAGCTCGACAGCCACACCTCCGAGCCGCTCATCCAGACCAAGCGCGGATTCGGCTACATGCTCAAGGTGCCCGGCTCCAAGGCCTAGGCCAGCGCCGTGGCGCAACGGCTGCCGCGCTGGGACCAGCTCTCCCTGCGCAACCAGCTCACCCTCGTCAACGTCGGCCTGCTGCTGCTGTCGCTGCTCATCGCGGGCATCGGCACGACGCTGCTGCTGCGGCCGACGCTCGTGAACCAGGTCGACACCTCGCTGCTCGCGATCGCCGCCGACCCGTCGCTCGTCGTCGGCGCCGATCCGACGACGGGGCAGTTCGGCTACGAGCACGTGCGGGCGGCGCCCCAGCCGTACTACGTCGCCGTCGTCGACTCGTCGACCGGGGCGCTGCGGATGGACAACTGGCAGCAGAACCAGCCGCGCACCCTCGCCCCCGAGGTGACCTCGCTCGGCCGCGAGCCGTACTCGCAGCCCGGGGTGCCCGACTACACGATCACCGAGATCCGCGACGGCCTCGGCTCGCCGTGGCGCGCCGTCACCATCGCCGAGGGCGCCTACCAGGCCGATCAGGTGCACGGCACGCTCGTCGTCGCGATGCCGATGTCGGCGGTGAACGCGACGATGGCGAGCTTCCTCGCGATCTTCTTCGGCTTCGCCCTCTCGGTGCTCATCTTCGCCGCCGCGCTCACGCGCCTGCTCGTGTCGATGACGCTGCAGCCGCTGCGGCAGGTCGAGTCGACCGCGATGGCGTTCGCCGCCGGCGACTACGAGCAGCGCCTGCCCGAGTCGACCCCGAACACCGAGGTCGGCCGGCTCTCGCGCTCGCTGAACTCGATGCTCGGCCACATCGACTCGGCCTTCGACGACCGCGACCGCACGATCCACCAGATGCGCCGCTTCGTCGGCGACGCGAGCCACGAGCTGCGCACCCCGCTCGTCACGGTGCGCGGCTACGCCGAGCTCTACCGGATGGGCGCGCTCGACGACGAGGACAAGGTCGGTCAGGCGATGGACCGCATCGAGGGCGAGGCGAAGCGGATGGCCGGGCTCGTCGAGGACCTGCTGCAGCTCGCCCGCCTCGACGAGGACCGCGAGATGCCGAAGGACATCATCGACCTCGAGCCGATCGCCGAGGACGCGGTGTTCGACACCACCGCGCAATCGCCCGACCGCCGGGTGCGGCTGCTGCCGACGCGCGTCGTGCTCGACGGCGACGACTACGACCCCGCGCAGAGCGCCTTCGGCGCCGGACTCGCGGGCCGCGGGGCCCTCGACGCCGCCGCGCCCCGGGTCGACGACGACGCCCCCGCGCCGGCGGGCGACGAGGCCCCCGAGGCCGAGCCCGCCGCATCCGGCAAGGGCCGCCGCCGCTCCCTGCGGCTGCGCCGCCCGGCGCTGCCGAGCCTCTCGCTGCGCCGCCGCCCGGCGAGCGCCGAGCCGGAGCCCGAGCCGGAGCCCACCGGCGACCCGTTCGCGCCGATGGAGGAGTTCGACGACGGCGACGTGCCGGCGATGATCTACGGCAACAGCGACAAGGTGCGACAGGCCGTGCAGAACCTCGTCGGCAACGCGCTGCGCTACACCCCCGACGGCTCGCCGCTCGAGCTCGGCGTCGTCGTCGACGTGCCCCGCCGGCGCGCCGTCGTCGAGGTGATCGACCACGGCGAGGGCGTGCCCGCCGAGGCCCGCACGCAGATCTTCCAGCGCTTCTGGCGCGCCGACACCTCGCGCGCCCGCGAGACCGGCGGCACCGGCCTCGGCCTCGCGATCGTCTCGGCGATCATGGCGGCGCACGAGGGCGGCGTCGACGTCGTCGAGACGCCCGGCGGCGGCGCGACGTTCCGGCTGCGCTTCCCGCTGCTCACCGCCCCGCCTGTGGAGAGCGCGCCGTCCACAGCCGACGCCCCGCTCGCCGCCGACGGCTGACCGGCCCCGCTACGGTGCCCCCGTCGCCCGCGCCCGACGCGCGCGGGGACGGCAGGAAGGGCATCCCGATGAAGTACACCGTCGACTCCGACGCGCTCGCCACGGCCACCTCGACCGCGCTGCTCCAGATCGAGGACGTGCAGCTCGCCGCCGGCAACCTCTCGACCACGCTCGTCTCACTCGAGTCGAGCTGGAGCGGTCAGGCCTCGATCGCGTTCCAGTCGTCGCTCGACGAGTGGCGCGGGGCGCAGGTCGTCGTCGAGGACGCGATCCGCTCGCTGAGCACCGCGCTCGGCCTCGCCGCCGAGCACTACGGCGTCGCCGAGCAGGACGTGCTCACGCTGTTCTCCGCCGCGTGAGCCGCGACCGCGCCGCCCCGGAACGCCGAACGGGCGGCTCCCCGCGATGGGGAGCCGCCCGTTCGGGTGGCCGGCGCGCGCGTTGCGACGGTGCGCGCGTCGCGTCGGTGCGGACTAGAAGTCCATGCCGGCGCCCGGGTCCATCGCCGGGGCGGCCGGGGGCTGCGGCTTGTCGGCGACGACGGCCTCGGTGGTGAGGAAGAGGCCGGCGATCGACGCGGCGTTCTGCAGCGCCGAGCGGGTCACCTTCACCGGGTCGAGGATGCCGGCGTCGATCATGTCGACGTACTCGTTGCTCGCGGCGTTGAGGCCGTGGCCCGCGTCGAGGCCGCGGACCTTCTCGGCGACGACGCCGGCCTCGAGGCCCGCGTTGATCGCGATCTGCTTGAGCGGGGCGTCGAGCGTGGTCTTCACGATCGCGGCGCCGGTCGCCTCGTCGCCGTCGAGGGCGAGGCCGTCGATGATCGCGCCCGACTGGGCGAGGGCGACGCCGCCGCCGGCGACGATGCCCTCCTCGACCGCGGCCTTCGCGTTGCGGACGGCGTCCTCGATGCGGTGCTTGCGCTCCTTGAGCTCGACCTCGGTCGCGGCGCCCGCCTTGATGACGGCGACGCCGCCCGCGAGCTTCGCGAGACGCTCCTGGAGCTTCTCCTTGTCGTACTCGGAGGTGGTGTTCTCGATCTCACGGCGGATCTGCTCGACACGCCCCTGGATCTCGGGCTTCTTGCCCTTGCCACCGACGATCGTGGTGTTGTCCTTGTCGATCGTGATGGTCTTGGCGCGGCCGAGGTCGTTGAGGGTGACGTTCTCGAGCTGCATGCCGAGGTCCTCGCTCACGACCTGACCACCGGTGAGGATGGCGATGTCCTGGAGCATGGCCTTGCGGCGATCGCCGAAGCCCGGCGCCTTGACGGCCGCCACCTGGAGCGTGCCGCGGAGCTTGTTGACCACGAGCGCCGCGAGCGCCTCACCCTCGACGTCCTCCGCGATGATGAGGAGCGGCTTCTGCGCGCGCGCCACACCCTCGAGGACCGGGATGAGGTCCTTCATGTTCGCGATCTTCTTCTCGGAGAGGAGGATGTACGCGTCCTCGAGGACGGCCTGCATCTTCTCCTGGTTCGTGATGAAGTACGGCGAGAGGTAGCCGCGGTCGAACTGCATGCCCTCGACGACCTCGAGCTCGTTCTCGAGCCCCTTGGCCTCTTCGATGGTGATGACGCCCTCTTCGCCGACCTTCTCCATGGCGTTGGCGAGCATCTCGCCCACCTCTTCGTTGCCGTTGGCGGAGACGGTGCCGACCTGGACGATCTCTTCCTTGCCCTTGACCTTCTTGGCGAGCTTGTCGAGCGAAGCGACGATGGCCTCGACGCCCTTGTCGATGCCGCGCTTGAGCTCCATCGGGTTGTGACCCGCGGCGACCATGCGCGAGCCCTCGCGGTAGATGGCCTGGGCGAGCACGGTGGCGGTGGTGGTGCCGTCGCCCGCGATGTCGTTGGTCTTGCTCGCGACCTCGCGGACCATCTGGGCGCCCATGTTCTCGAACTTGTCGGCGAGCTCGATCTCCTTGGCGACCGAGACGCCGTCCTTGGTCACGCGGGGCGCGCCGAAGCTCTTCTCGAGGAGGACGTTACGTCCCTTGGGGCCGAGGGTGACCTTCACCGCGTCGGCGAGCTTGTTGATGCCGGCCAGGATCTTCTGCTGGGCCTGGGCGTCGAAAAGGATTTGTTTGGCAGCCATGGGTCGCTCCTCAGTCGATCACCGCGAGGATGTCGTCCTCACGCAAAATGAGATAATCGGTTCCTTCGATCTTGACCTCGGTCCCGCCGTACTTGCTGAAGAGGACCTTGTCGCCCTTCTTCACCTCGAGCGGCGTCACCTTCCCGTCCTCGTTGACGCGACCATTGCCGACGGCCTCGACCACTCCCTGAATCGGCTTCTCCTTGGCCGTGTCGGGGATGATGATGCCGCCCTTGGTCTTCTGTTCTTCTTCCAGGCGTTTGACGAGCACGCGATCGTGCAGCGGACGAACCTTCATCGTTATCTACCTCGTGGCAGGCGTCCCAGCGCGGCCTCGCCAGAGGCCCGGGACGCGAGAGTTCACCGTTCGACCGCCCAGACGGGCGGCCGGGCCCCTTTAAGCAGCCCAGACCCGTGAATCAAGGGTCCCCGCGAAAAAATCCTCGCCGCCTCGCCTTGTCGGGCCCCCCGAGGGCGTGACAATGGGCCGCCATGGAAGATTCCCGAGCCGACGAAGACCAGCGCTTCATGCGCGAGGCGCTCGCCGAGGCCGACCTCGCGGCCGCCGCCGGGGAGGTCCCCGTGGGCGCCGTGGCCGTCCGCGACGGCGTGATCATCGCCCGGGGCCGCAACGTGCGGGAGCGGAGCCAGGACCCGACCGCGCACGCCGAGCTCATCGCCCTCCGCGCCGCCGCGCACCGGCTCGGCACCTTCCGGCTGAGCGACGTCACCATCTACGTCACCCTCGAGCCCTGCCCCATGTGCGCCGGGGCCCTCGTGAACGCGCGCGTCGGCCGCGTGGTCTGGGGCTGCGACGATCCCAAGGCCGGCGCCACCAAGACCCTCTACAACATCGGCGCCGATCCCCGGCTCAACCACCGCTTCGAGATGACCTCGGGCGTGCTCGAGCACGAATGTGCCGCCCGCCTGAGCTCGTTCTTCGAGGCCCTCCGCAAGAAGCCGCGCGGCCGCGCGAGCCGTCCCTGACCTGGGTCCCCCCTCTTCGGTCAGATGTGCGTTGACACGGTGGGGGCTTTTGCTAGCTTCGGCCGCGGAGAGCTGGCCGAGTGGTCGAAGGCGCTTGATTCGAAATCAAGTGTACCGGCTACGGTACCAAGGGTTCAAATCCCTTGCTCTCCGCCAGATGAGCGGGTCTGATTCAGGTCCCAGGACGAACGCCGAAGGGCGCGCGGCCTGGGGCCTGGGACAGACGAGCTCGGAGAGGTGACCGAGTGGTCGAAGGTGCACGACTGGAAATCGTGTGTGCCAGAAATGGTACCGAGGGTTCGAATCCCTCCCTCTCCGCTGGTCGATTGCACCTTTTCGATTGACCTCGCCCCGTGATGGCCTCATCACGGTCTATGACCCCGTCAACGACGACCCGTGAACCCCGTCAGGCCCGGAAGGGAGCAGCGGTAGCGGATCCCGTCGGGTGACGGGGTCACTCAATTCTGGCGCGACTTCGGGCGTGGTTCGGCTGCGCGCGTGAGGCTCGCGTGCCATCACGCGCCGGCCGCGGACTTCGACCGCCACCCTCGCGCGCTCACGCGTCTGTGTGTGCAGCCCGAGGAAGGCCTCTTTCCTTCGGGTCGTGACCACCCGCATCGTCCTCCTCCGCGGCATCGGCGGGAACGTGCGGCCGCTCCCCGTGAAGGAGGCCGTCGCCGCCCTCGAGGAGCTCGGCCTCCGCCACGTCCGCTCGTACATCGGCACGGGCAACTTCGTCTTCGAGAGCCGTAAGCGCCCCGCGACGCTCGCTCGCGAGATCGAGGCGTGCATCGAGGCGCGCTTCGGCTTCGACGCGCCGGCCGTCGTCCTCGGCGTCCCGGATCTCGAGCGTGCGCTCGAGCAGAATCCCTTCCCCGAGGATCAGCCTTCGAAGCTTCACTTCTTCTTCCTGAAGCGGCCGGCGGAGGCGCCGCGGCTCGACGAGATGGGGCGTCTCGAGGCGAGCGGGGAGGCGTTCGAGCTCCGCGAGCAGGTCTTCTACTTGTACGCGCCCCACGGCTTCGGCACCTCGAAGCTCGCGGTGCGCGTCGAGCGACTCCTCGGTGTCCCAGCCACGGCGCGCAATCTCAACACCGTGCGGAAGGTCCTCGAGCTCGCAAAGGGAAGATGAACGACGTGTTCTGCCGTTCCTCTCGAAGACGCGATCGGAGATCGAGGGCCCACCGCTCCGCATGACCTTCGAAGCGCGACGGACCGAAGCACGCGTCGGTGATAGACTTCAAGAAGGTGCGGGGGTTTGGGTGCGGGGATCGCCGTGCCGATCGGCAACCCTTGAGCTCCCCATGGGGGACGGAGCGAGACGATGACGATCCCGAAGAACGTGGTCTGTTTGTGGTTCGACAAGGACGCGCTCGAGGCGGCGAAGTTCTATGCGAGCGTCTTCCCCGACAGCGCCGTCGGGCGCATCGCGCGCGCGCCGAACGATTACCCGTCGGGGAAGGCGGGCGACGTGATCACGGTGGAGTTCACCGTGCTCGGCATGCCCTGCATCGGCCTCAACGGGGGCCGGTCTTCCGGCACAACGAGGCCTTCTCCTTCCAGGTCACCACCGAAGACCAGGAGGAGACGGATCGCTACTGGAACGCCATCGTGCAGAACGGCGGGCAGGAGAGCGAATGCGGGTGGTGCAAGGATCGCTGGGGCATCTCGTGGCAGATCGTCCCGCGCATCCTCTCCGAGGCCTTGATGGGCGACGATCCCGCCGCCGCGCGCCGCGCCTTCGACGCCATGATGACCATGCGCAAGCTCGACGTCGCCAAGCTCGAGGCCGCGATCCGGGGCGCGTGAGCGCGGCTCACCGGGCCGGCGCGGGCTCCTGCGCGTCGAGCCACGCGCCGATGACGTCGCGGGCGGCGGCTTCGAGCGCCGCGCCGTAGCGCGCGGCGTCGGCGCGGATGGTCCGAGGGTCGATGCTGGCGTGGCCGAGCTCACAGCAATGGCCGACGAGCCAGCGCTCGATGCGGCGCGCGTCGGCTTCGAGGTGGAACTGGAGGCCCAGCACCGCGTCGCCGAGCGCGAACGCCTGCTCCGTGCAGCGCTCACTGCTCGCGAGGAGCGTCGCCCCCGGCGGCACCTCGAAGCGATCGCCGTGCCAGTGCAGGACCGGGACGTGCTCGAGCGGTGAGAGCACCGAGCTCCGGCCCGCTTCGGTGAGGGTCAGCGCGCCGAAGCCGATCTCCTTGTGACCCATGGGGGCGACGGCTCCGCCGGAGAGCCGCGCGATGATCTGGGCGCCGAGGCAGATGCCGAGCACGGGCCGCCCGCTCGAGAGCCGCCGCTCGACGAAGCGGAGCTCCTCGACGAGGAAGGGATGGACGTCTTCGTCGTAGGCGCCGAGCGGCCCTCCGAGCGCGACGACGAGATCGATCGCGGCCGCGTCCAAGTCGCGCAGGTCGTCGACGCTCGGGTCGAGATAGCGCACCTCGTATCCGCGCTCGGAAAGGAGCGGCTCGAGCGTGCCGAGGTCTTCGAAGTGGACGTGGCGTAGGGCGAGGGCGGTCTTCATCGGGGCGCCTCCGCTTCCCAACCCGGACCTCCGGACGGTAGCATCGACGGAGGCGCCCGCGTGACGTCGCAGTCGCTCCCCGTGGATCCGGCTCGAGCCGAGGGTTGGCCCCGCGAGCGAGCCGAAGCGACGGAACGAAAAACGGGCCCCGTGGTGGGACCCGTTTTGGTGGCGGAGCCAGAAGGACTCGAACCTTCAACCCCCGGTTCCGTAGACCGGTGCTCTATCCATTGAGCCATGGCTCCAGGGTGGGGCGAACTCTAGTCGTCGATCGCGCTCGGTCAACTCGATCGCACCCATTTTTTTGGCGGAGAGAGAGGGATTTGAACCCTCGGTACAGCTTTTCACCGTACGCTCGCTTAGCAAGCGAGTGCCTTCGACCACTCGGCCATCTCTCCAAGAGCTTTCAAAAAACGCCCGGGGTGGCCCCCGGGAGCCGGCGTTTTAGCCCCGGGCACCCGAGCTGTCAACGTCGCCCTCACATCGGGACGGTACGTCGCCGGTCGGCGATCCGTCGCTGCCGCTCGATGCTCTCGAGCCCCGGCGTGGGGCGGGCGATCTTCCGGATGGCGTCGGGCCCCCCGAGGCCGCGGACCCACGCCGTGAGGCCGGCGAGGCCCTCGTCCACGCTCAGCTCGCCGCGGTAGTCGAGATCGCCGCGGGCCCGCGCTCCGTCGAAGCTGGTGCTGATGCCGAGGCGGTAGGCCTCCACCGGCTCGAAGTCGCGGGGGGGGCCGAGGCCCACCGAGCCGAGGACGCGGCGCCCGAGGAGGCCCGCCCCCGGCTTGGGTCGCGGGAGCCCGAGCGCCTCCGCGAGACCGCCCAGGAAGTCCCGCTGGAGCACCATCTGGGGATCGGTGACGTAATAGGTGCCGAAGGCCGCGAGGGACGAGAGGGAGGCCTTCTCGGCGGCCTCCGCGAGGTTGGCGGCGTGGGTGGTGGCCACCATGGTCGAGCCGTCGCCCACGAGCGAGAGGCGCCCCTCCGCGCCGAGCGCGGCGACGCGCGGGAGGAAGGTCCGGTCGCGCGGGCCCCAGAGCCAGCCGGGGCGCAGGACGACCGGCTCGAATTGGTCGCTCCCCATGCCGAGCACGACCTCCTCGGCCTCGTACTTGGTGCGCCCGATCCGCCCGAGCGGCGGTCGGCCGGGATCCTGATCCTCGTTCACGCCACGGCGCACGCGGCCGACGAGCGTGACGTCGGCGCACGAGACGAAGACGAAGCGGCGCACGCCCGTGCGGCGCGACGCGCGGATGAGGTTCTCGGTGGCGGCCACGTGCGTCCATCCATGGACCTCGAGCGGCGCGCGCTCGTCGGCGATGCCGGCCGCGTGGATCACGTGCGTCACGCCCTCGACGAAGGGGACGAGCTCGCGCGGATCCGAGAGGTCGCCCACGACGGGCTCGGCGCCGAGCGCGCGGAGGGGCTCGGCGTCCTCCGGGCGACGCACGAGCGCGCGCACCTCCCGCCCCGAGGCGCGGAGCCGCTCGACGATGGCGGAGCCGGCGAGGCCGGCCGCGCCGGTGACGAAGAACCGCATGTCCTGCGTCTACCAGCGCGGTCCGATCCCCTCAACCACTTACGCCGCCTTCTTGCTCTCGGCCTTCTTGGCCTCCTCGGCCGGGGCGCCGTAGACGGCGCGCGTGAGTCGCTCGCGGAGCGCCGCGTCCTCGAGGAGCGCCAGGCGCGCCTTCTCGCGGCCCTGGCCCAGCGAGGTGCCCTCGAAGGAGTGGTAGGCCCCGCTCTTCTCGACGATGCCCTTCTGCACCGCCATGTCGAGGAGATCGCTCACCACGTCGCAGCCCTCGCCGTAGCGGATGTCGAACTCCGCCTGCTGGAAGGGGGGCGCGAGCTTGTTCTTCACCACCTTCACGCGCGTGCGGCTGCCCACCGTGTCGTCGCCGACCTTGATGCCGCCCACGCGCCGCACGTCGAGCCGCACCGAGGCGTAGTACTTGAGCGCGTTGCCGCCCGTCGTCGTCTCGGGCGACCCGAAGGTCACGCCGATCTTCTGCCGGAGCTGGTTGATGAAGATCACGGCCGTGCTCGTGCGGCTCATCGCGCCCGTGAGCTTGCGCATGGCTTTGCTCATCAGGCGCGCCTGGAGGCCGACCTGTTGATCGCCCATCTCGCCCTCGATCTCGGCCTGCGGCACGAGCGCCGCCACCGAGTCGACCACCACCAGATCGACCGCGCCGCTGCGCACGAGGGTCTCGGCGATCTCGAGCGCCTGCTCGCCGTGATCCGGCTGGCTCACGAGCAGGCTCTCCGGATCGACGCCGAGCTTCTTGGCGTAGACCACGTCGAGCGCGTGCTCCGCGTCGATGAACGCGGCCACGCCGCCCGCCTTCTGGCACTCGGCGATGGCGTGGAGCGTGAGCGTGGTCTTGCCGCTCGCCTCGGGGCCGTAGATCTCGATGATGCGCCCGCGCGGATAACCGCCGCAGCCGAGCGCGAGGTCGAGGGAGGGGCAGCCCGTGGGGATCACCGGCACCTCCTGCGCCGTGCGATCGCCGAGCTTCATGATCGAGCCCTTGCCGTAGCTCTTCTCGATGGCGCGGAGGGCTTCGTCGAGGGCCTTCAGGCGTTCTTTCAACATGATCTCACTCCTTTGCGAGGGGACTCACGCGACGCGCGCGCGGTCGAACATCCGGTAGTGGAGGGCCTCGGCGACGTGGCTCTCGCGCAGTGCGCGCTGCCCCGAGAGGGCGGCGATGGTGTCGGAGACGCGGAGCACCTTCCCGTAGGCGCGAGCGCTCAGCGCGAAGCGCTCGACGGCGCGATCGAGGATCGCCATGGCGCGCGGATCGACGCGTCGCTCGATCGACTCGAGGTCACGCGGGCCCTCTCGCTCGAGGAGCTCGCGCGCGGCGACGACGCGGGCTCGTACCTTCTCCGAGCTCTCGCCCGGCTCCACGCGCCGCAGATCGCGCGGCTCGATGCGCTCCACGGGGACCTGCATGTCGAAGCGGTCGAGGAGCGGCCCGGAGACGCGCGCGCGATAGCGCTCGGCCTTGACGGGGCAGGCGCCGCACTCGCGCTTGCGATCGCCCTCCCAGCCGCACGGGCAGGGGTTCATCGCCGCGACGACGAGCGGCGCGGCGGGCATCGTCACGCGATGGCCCACGCGCGCGACCGAGACGACGCCGTCCTCCATCGTCTGCCGGAGCGATTCGAGCGCGTCGCGGCGGAACTCGGGGAGCTCGTCGAGGAAGAGCACGCCGCCGTGCGCGAGGGTGACCTCTCCCGGCCGCACCGGATCCCCTCCCCCGACGAGCGCGCTCGCGCTCGCGCTCGAATGGGGCGCGCGGAAGGGGCGCGAGAGCAGCTCGAGGCGAGGCGGCATCTCGAGGCCGGCGGCGCTCCGCACGGTCGCGATCTCGAGCGCCTCGGCGGGCGTCGGCCTCGGCAGGATCGTGGGGAGCCGCCGCGCGAGCATGGTCTTGCCCGCGCCGGGCGAGCCGACGAAGAGCAGGTTGTGCTTGCCCGCGGCGGCGATCTCGAGCGCACGCCGCGCCGTCTCCTGTCCACGCACGTCGGCGAGGTCCACGCCCTCGGCGCTCGCCTCGCACTTCGCCTCGCTCACCCGCTCGATCGCGCGCGGGAGCGAGGCCTCGCCGCGGAGGTAGGCGACGGCGTCGCGGAGGTGCGCCGCCACGTAGACCTCGACCCCGTCCGCGAGCGCCGCCTCCGTCACGCTCGCCTCGGGCACGATCGCGCGCCGGAGGCCGCGCCGAGCCGCCGCGCGGAGGTGCGGGAGCACGCCCGGCACGGCGCGGAGCTCGCCGCCGAGCCCGAGCTCGCCGAGCACGAGCAGATCGCTCAGCCGGTCGAAGGGCGCGAGCCCCGAGGCCACCACGATGCCGAGCGCGATGGCGAGGTCGAAGCTCGAGCCGGTCTTCCGGAGATCGCCGGGCGCGAGGTTGACGACGAGGGGGCGCGCCGGGAGCGCCGCCCCACAGCTCTCGAGCGCCGCGCGCACGCGCACGCGGCTCTCCTTCACGCCTCGCTCCGGGAGCCCCACCAGCTCGAACGAGGGGAGCCCCTTGCCGAGCAAGACCTCGACCGTGACCGGGAAGGCCTCGACGCCGAGGAGGCCACCCGCATGGACTTTCGCACGCATGCCCGCCCGGAGTGCAGCGCGCGTTCCAGCGCATCACGCCGCGCGCGACCGGGCGAACGATTCGCCGGGTGGCGGAAGTGGCGGGCGGCGGCGGCGGCTCAGCCCTCGCCGAGCATGGCGAGCATCGCCGCCTCGTCGATGACGGCGACGCCGAGCGCCTTGGCCTTGTCGAGCTTGCTGCCCGCCTCTTCGCCGGCGACGACGTAATCCGTCTTCTTCGAGACCGAGCCCGCCACCTTGGCGCCGGCTTCCTCGAGCATGCGCTTGGCGTCGTTGCGCTTGAGCGTGGGGAGCGTGCCCGTGAGCACGAAGGTCTTGCCGGCCACGCCCTCGACCTCGCGCTTCACCTTCTTCTCGGCGGTGAGCTTCACGCCCGCGGCCGCGAGCTTCTCGAAGACCGCGCGCATGGTGCTCGCGTCGAGCTCCTGGAAGATCACGTCGGCCGTCTTCTTCGCGAGGCCCTCGATGGCGCCGCGCTCGCCGCTCTTCTGGGGGACGACGCGCTGCACGGCCTCGGCATCACCCTGCACGTAACGCCCGGCGAATTCGAGCAGCGCGTCGGCGCTCCCGAACTC
>JAAYAS010000110.1 GCA_012719255.1 Microbacteriaceae bacterium
GACCGGCCGCCCGACCCGCGAGCCCGGCCGCCCCGGTCGCCGTCCCGATCGCCGGCCCGACCCGCGCCCCGGCCGGCCCGGCATCGGCGCCGCCCAGCGCGGCGCCCGCGCGGTGGCGATCGATGTGCTGCTCGCCGTCGAGCGCGACGACGCCTACGCGAACCTGCTGCTGCCGCACCGGCTCCGCGACGCCCGCCTGCACGGCGCCGATGCGGCGCTCGCCACCGAGCTCGTCTACGGCGCGCTGCGGCTGCGCGGCTTCTACGACGAGGTGATCGAGCTCGCCGCGAAGCGCCCCGTCGGCCGCATCGACGACGTCGCCCTCGCCGCGCTCCGCCTCGGCGCGCACCAGCTGCTCGGCATGCGCGTGCCCGTGCACGCCGCCGTCAACGAGACCGTCGGCGTCGTGCGCGCCCGCGGCTCGCGCGGCGCCGTCGGCTTCGTCAACGCGAACCTCCGCGCGATCGCCGGCCGGCCGCTCGAGGCCTGGCGCGACGCCGTCGCCGACCGCCACGACGATCCGGTGCGGCGGCTCGCGGCGCTGCACTCGCATCCCGAGTGGATCGTGCGCGCGCTCGGCGAGGCGCTCGAGGCCGAGGGGCGTGGCGACGAGCTCGAGGCCCTCCTCGCCGCCGACAACGCCTCGCCCGCGGTGCAGCTCGCCGCCCTCCCCGGGCTCGCCGAGCGCGACGACGTGCTCGCGGCCCACCCGACCCGGCTCCTCGCCGACGCCGCCGCGCCGACCGCGATGCGCCTCGACGGCGGCGAACCCGGCGAGCTCGCCGAGGTGCGCCGCGGCGAGGTGCGGGTGCAGGACGCCGGCTCGCAGCTCGTCGCGCTCGCGCTCGCGCGCGCCGAGGCCCCCGACGCATCGGGCGGGACCCCGCCGCGCTGGCTCGACCTCTGCGCCGGCCCCGGCGGCAAGGCCGCGCTGCTCGCCGCCGAGGCCCGGCTCGTCGACGCCGAGTTCCAGGCGAACGAGGTGGTGCCCGCGCGCGCCGGGCTCGTGCGCGATGCGCTGCGGCCGCTCGCCGACGGCCGCGACGAGCTCGACGTCACCGAGCTCGACGGCCGCACCGTGCGCGAGGCCGGCCCGGTGTTCGACCGCATCATGGTCGACGCCCCGTGCTCGGGCCTCGGCGCGCTGCGGCGCCGCCCCGAGGCCCGGTGGCGCAAGCGCGCCGCCGACCTCGCCGAGCTCGCCCCGCTGCAGGAGGAGCTGCTCGACTCGGCGCTCGACGCGGTGCGCCCCGGCGGGCTCGTCGCCTACGTCACCTGCTCGCCGCACCTCGCCGAGACCACCGCCGTCGTGCGCCGGGCGCTGCGCCGCGGCGACGTCGAGGTGCTCGATGCGGCCGCCGCCTGCCGCGCGCTCGCGCCCGGGCTCGAGCTCGTCGACCGGCCGCTCGCCGGGGGCCGCACGGTGCAGCTGTGGCCGCACCGGCACGGCACCGACGCGATGTTCCTCGCGCTGCTGCGCCGCGATCCCGACCGGCGCGCCGCCGCGGACGGCTAGGCTTCGAGCGTGACCGCAGCGCCCCGCATCCAGCCCTCCATCCTCGCCGCCGACTTCGCGAACTTCGAGCGCGAGTTCGAGCGCATCTCGACCGCCGACGCGGCGCACGTCGACGTGATGGACAACCACTTCGTGCCGAACCTCACCTTCGGCCTGCCGATGGTCGAGCGGCTGCAATCGCTCGGCGCGCTGCCGCTCGACCTCCACCTGATGATCGAGAACCCCGACCACTGGGCGCCCCGCTTCGCCGACCTCGGCGTGTTCTCGGTGACCTTCCACCTCGAGGCGGCGACGGCGCCCGCGACGATCGCCCGCGAGATCCGCGCGCTCGGCGCCCGCGCCGGCGTCGCTCTGCGCCCCGGCACCCCGTTCGCGCAGATCGAGGAGCTGCTCGGCCACTTCGACCAGCTGCTGATCATGACCGTCGAGCCCGGCTTCGGCGGCCAGCGGTTCATGCCCGAGACCATGCCGAAGCTGCGGCAGGCGCGCGAGTGGGCCGACCGCACCGGCTCGGAGATCTGGCTGCAGGTCGACGGCGGCGTCTCGGCCGACACGATCGGCATGGCCGCCGAGGCCGGCGCCGACACCTTCGTCGCCGGCTCGGCGGTGTTCCGCGGCGAGCCCGCGACCGAGATCGCCCGGCTGCGCGAGCTCGCCGCCGACCACCGCCACTGACCCCGCCGCCCGGCGCCGACCCGCGCCGGGGCCGACCGGCATCCGCCGCCCCGGCGCGGCACTAGACTGGAGGATCGTGAAGACGTTCGAATCGCTGTTCGCCGAGCTCGCCGAGAAGGCGAGCACCCGCCCCGAGGGCTCCGGCACGGTGGCCGCGCTCGACAAGGGCGTGCACTTCATCGGCAAGAAGCTCGTCGAGGAGGCCGCCGAGACCTGGATGGCCGCCGAGTACGAGTCCGACGAGGCCTGCAAGGAGGAGATGGCCCAGCTCATCTACCACCTGCAGGTGATGATGCTCGCCAAGGGCTACCGACTCGACGACGTCTACCGCTACCTCTAGCGCCACCTCCAGAAAGGCCACCATGCTCCGCATCGCCGTGCCCAACAAGGGCATGCTCGCCGCCACCGCGAACGAGATGCTCGTCGAGGCGGGCTACCGCGGCCGCCGCGACGACCGCGAACTCGTCGCCATCGACCCCGCGAACGACGCCGAGTTCTTCTACATCCGCCCCCGCGACATCGCCACGTACGTCGGCGAGGGCGTGCTCGACATCGGCATCACCGGCCGCGACATGCTGCTCGACTCCGACTCGACCGCGCAGGAGATCCGCGCGCTCCACTTCGGCGACTCGACGTTCCGCTTCGCGGGCCCCGCGGGCGAGTTCACCGAGCTCGAGCAGCTCCAGGGCAAGCGCGTCGCGACGAGCTACACGGGCCTGCTCGGCCGCTTCTTCGCCGAGCACCGCATCGACGCCGAGCTCGTGAAGCTCGACGGCGCCGTCGAGTCGTCGATCCGCCTCGGCGTCGCCGACGCGATCGCCGACGTGGTGTCGACCGGCAACACGATCCGCCGCGCCGGCCTCGAGATCTTCGGCCCGGTCATCCTCGACTCGACGGCGATCCTCATCTCGACCCCCGAGAAGGTCGAGGCCGCCGGTGCCCTCATCAAGCGCCTCGAGGGCGTGCTCGTCGCCCGCGAGTACAGCATCATGGACTACGACATCCCGGCCGCCCGCCTCGACGAGGCGATGGCGATCACCCCCGGCTTCCAGTCGCCGACCGTCTCGGCCCTCCACGACCCGGAGTGGCTCGCGGTGCGCGCGCTCGTGCCGCAGCGCGATCTCAACACGCTCATGGACCGGCTCAGCGGCATCGGCGCGAAGGCGATCCTCGTCACCTCGCTCGAAGCCGCCCGGATGTGATCGGCATGACCGCGAGCACCCCCGCCCCCGCGCTGCCCGTGCGC
>JAAYAS010000111.1 GCA_012719255.1 Microbacteriaceae bacterium
GGAGTGGGGCGCGCCGGTGCTGCGGCTCGAGGCCGACAGCTGGGTGCGCCCGACGCGCATCCTCGAGGTGCACCTCGACGACCTCGCCGCCGGCGCCGCGCCGCAGCTGCGCCGCGAGACCCCCGTGCTCGGCGGCTACGACCCGGGCGACTACCGCGCCGAACGGCACTGGGCGACCGCCCGCGACGGCGTGCGCGTGCCGCTCACGGTGCTGCGCCGCACCGAGGTGCCGCTCGACGGCACCGCCCCGGCGATCGTGTACGGCTACGGGTCGTACGAGATCAGCATGGACCCGGTGCTGCCGCTGTCGTGGGTGTCGGGCCTCGACCGCGGCGTCGTGCACGTCGTCGCGCACGTGCGCGGCGGGGGCGAGCTCGGCCGCGGCTGGTACGAGGACGGCAAGAAGGCGAAGAAGCCCAACTCGTTCACCGACTTCGTGGATGCGACCGCGCACCTCGTCGAGGCCGGGCTCGTCGACGGCGCGCGCATCGCCGCGCACGGCGGCTCGGCGGGCGGCCTGCTCATGGGCGCGGTCGCGAACCTCGCGCCCGAGCGCTACCGGGCGATCGCCGCGGTCGTGCCCTTCGTCGACCCGCTCACGAGCATCCTCGACCCCGACCTGCCGCTCAGCGCGCTCGAGTGGGAGGAGTGGGGCAACCCGATCGCCGATGCCGGGGCCTACGCGACGATCAAGGCGTACGCGCCGTACGAGAACCTCCGCGCCGTCGACTACCCGGCGATCGCCGCGGTGACGAGCCTCCACGACACCCGCGTGCTCTACGTCGAGCCGGCGAAGTGGGTCGCGAAGCTGCGCGAGACCACCACCGGCGACGCGCCGATCGTGCTGAAGACCGAGCTCAAGGGCGGCCACGGCGGCGCCTCGGGCCGCTACGAGCGCTGGCGCGATCAGGCCTGGGTGCAGGCGTGGCTGCTCACCGCGGTGGACGCGGTGGAGCTGCTGCCCGGGGCGGGGCTGCGATGAGCGCCGGCGCGGGGCGGCGGGCCGGCGGCGGGGCCGCGGCGGTGGCGCTCGCGGCGGTGCTCACGGCCTGCGCCGCCTTCGGCGGCGGGTCGGGTGAGACCCCCGACGACGACTACGAGAGCTTCACCGGCCCCGTCACGGCGCCGACGGTGCCGATCGGCGGCTCGCCCGGCGGCGACTCGTTCTGGTCGCAGATCGCCGGCGGCGGGGCCCGTGACGACGATGCGGGCGAGATGCCCGAGGCGTCCGGCGGCGACCTGCTCCGCTACGCCCACGTCGACCTCGGCCACCTCGAGTGGACGACGGTGTGCGAGCCCGCGGACGGCGGATTCCGCGCCGAGGCCGTCGACGAGCAGGGGCGCCCGATCACGGTGAGCCGCATTACCCGCGAGTCGGGGCAGCCGAACACGGTGCTCACGGTCTTCTACTCGAGCAACCTCCAGGACAACCTCTACTGGTCGACCGAGGTCGAGCTGTGGGAGCCGCTCGATCCGGGCTCGATCGAGGTGACCGTCGACGACCGGGCGGCGGTCGGGCACGGCTACGGGCTGTTGCGCGACGACCGCGAGCACCACTACGAGTTCGAGTTCCGCTTCGCCTGCGACGAGGTGCGATGAGCCCGCTCAGGCGGTGAGCGCCGGTCGGGGCGTCGCGACGATCTCCTCGAGGTCGGTGAAGATGCGGGCGTTGCAGTCGAAGCTCGCGATCGCCTCGTCGACGAGGCGATCGGCGTCGTCGCGGCGCAGCTCGAGCCGGTCGAGCGCCGCGCGGTAGCGGCGCTTGAACGGCGGGATGGGGCCGATCTCCTCGAACCGGAAGAACGCGGCCTGCTCGTCGGGGAGCCCGTAGGCGCGGTCGAGCATCACCCGCATCGCCTGGCCGCCCGAGAGATCGCCGAGGTAGCGGGTGTAGTGGTGGGCGAGCAGCCGGAACGGATCGTTGCGGCACGAGAGGATCCGTTCGGCGTAGTCGCGGGTCGACGGCAGCAGGCCGATGCGCTCGTCGCCGAGTCGGGCGTCGAGGGCGCGCAGATCGGCGCTGA
>JAAYAS010000112.1 GCA_012719255.1 Microbacteriaceae bacterium
ACACCGTGCCGCTGCCCGAGGCGGGCGAGTCGAAGCGCGCGATCCTCGACACGTACACGAAGGAGCACTCGGCCGAGTACCAGGCGCAGGCCTGGATCGACCTCGCCCGCAAGCTCCACCGCGAGCACCCCGAGCTCGTCGCGCACCCCGAGCGCATCCGCGACATCGTCATCTCGACCTCGCACCACACCCACTACGTCATCGGCTCGGGCGCGAACGACCCGCAGAAGTACGACCCGACCGCCTCGCGCGAGACCCTCGACCACTCGCTGCCGTACATCTTCGCCGTCGCCCTGCAGGACGGCGCCTGGCACCACGTCGACTCGTACGCCCCCGAGCGCGCCGGCCGCCCCGACACCGTCGAGCTCTGGCGCCGGATCACCACCGCCGAGGACGCCGAGTGGACCCGCCGCTACCACTCGCTCGACCTCGACGAGAAGGCGTTCGGCGGCGCCGTCGCGATCACCCTCGACGACGGCACCGTCATCCGCGACGAGATCGCCGTCGCCGACGCCCACCCGCTCGGCGCCCGGCCGTTCGCGCGCGAGCAGTACATCGGCAAGTTCCGCACCCTCGCCGCCGGCGTGCTCGAGGATGCGGAGATCGAGCGCTTCCTCGACGTCGCCCAGCGCCTGCCCGAGTTGACCGCCGCCGAGCTCGGCGAGGTCACGATCGTCGCCGCCCCGGGGCTGCTCGTGCCGAGCCCCGCCGACGGCATCTTCTAGGAGGCGACCGCATGCTCTACTCGACCACCGCCCCCGCCGCGAAGCGCGCGGCGTTCCGCGAGCGGCTCGCCTCGGGCGAGCTGCTGCGGATGCCCGGGGCCTTCAACCCGCTGTCGGCCCGGCTCATCGAGCGCAAGGGATTCGACGGCGTGTACATCTCGGGCGCCGTGCTCGCCGCCGACCTCGGCCTGCCCGACATCGGGCTCACGACCCTCAGCGAGGTGGCCGGCCGCGGCCGGCAGATCGCGCGCGCCACCGATCTCCCCGCGCTCATCGACGCCGACACCGGCTTCGGCGAGCCGATGAACGTCGCCCGCACCGTGCAGGAGCTCGAGGACGCCGGCCTCGCCGGCTGCCACATCGAGGACCAGATCAACCCGAAGCGGTGCGGCCACCTCGACGGCAAGCAGGTCGTCGACACCGACGTCGCGGTCAAACGCATCCGCGCCGCCGTCGACGCCCGCCGCGACGAGAACTTCCTCATCATGGCGCGCACCGACATCCGCGCCGCCGAGGGTCTGGATGCGGCGCTCGACCGGGCGCGCGCGCTCGTCGACGCGGGCGCCGACGCGATCTTCCCCGAGGCGATGCGCACCCTCGACGAGTTCGCCGCTATGCGGGCGGCGGTCGACGTGCCGCTGCTCGCGAACATGACCGAGTTCGGCAAGAGCGAGCTGTTCTCGGTGCAGCAGCTGCGCGACGTCGGCATGAACCTCGTGATCTGGCCGGTGTCGATGCTCCGCATCGCGATGGGGGCGACGGGCCGCGCGCTCGGCGAGCTCACCGCCGAGGGGCACCTGCGCGGCCGGCTCGACGAGATGCAGCACCGCGCCGACCTGTACGAGCTTCTCGACTACGAGGAGTACAACCGCTTCGACACCTCCGTGTTCAACTTCACCGTCGAGCGCTGACGCGAAAGGACCCCCAATCATGGAAACCAAGGAGATCTACAAGGGCCTCGCCGGCGTCCCGGTCGACACCACCGCCATCTCGAAGGTGAACGCCGAGACGAACTCGCTGCTCTACCGCGGCTACCCCGTGCAGCAGCTCGCCGAGAAGTGCTCGTTCGAGCAGGTCGCGTGGCTGCTCTGGCACGGCGAGCTGCCGACGGAGGCGGAGCTCGCCGCGTTCACCGCCGACGAGCGGGCCGGTCGCGCGCTCGACCCCGCGGTGCGGCGCGTCGTCGACGAGCTGCCGACGACGGCGCATCCGATGGACGTGGTGCGCACCGCGGTCTCGGTGCTCGGCGCCCGCGACCCCGAGACCGAGGACGCCACCGAGGCGTCGAACCTCGCGAAGTCGAAGCGGCTGTTCGCGGCGCTGCCGGCGATCGTCGCCTACGACCAGCGCCGCCGCCACGGCCTCGACGTCGTCGAGCCCCGCGACGACCTCGACTACTCGCAGAACTTCCTCTGGATGGCGTTCGGCGAGGAGGCCGCGCCCGAGGTGGTCGACGCGTTCCGCGTGTCGATGGTGCTCTACGCCGAGCACTCGTTCAACGCCTCGACCTTCACCGCTCGGGTGATCGCGTCGACGACGTCCGACCTCTACAGCGCGGTGACCGGTGCGATCGGCGCGCTCAAGGGCGCGCTGCACGGCGGCGCGAACGAGGCGGTCATGCACACCTTCGAGGAGATCGGCTCGGCCGACCGCGTCGTCGAGTGGCTGGATGCGGCGCTCGCCGAGAAGCGCAAGATCATGGGCTTCGGGCACCGCGTCTACAAGCGCGGCGACTCGCGCGTGCCGACGATGCAGGCCGCGATGGAGCGGATGATCGAGCACTACGACCGCCCCGACCTGCTCGAGCTGTACCGCGCGCTCGCCGACGAGTTCGTCGAGCGCAAGGGCATCCACCCGAACCTCGACTACCCGGCCGGACCCACGTACCACCTCATGGGCTTCGACACCCCGACGTTCACGCCGCTGTTCGTCGCCTCGCGGGTCACCGGCTGGACGGCGCACGTGCTCGAGCAGAACGCCGCGAACGCGCTCATCCGGCCCCTGTCGGTGTACGACGGCGTCGACGAGCGCGACGTGCCCTAGCCCCGCACCCCGCTCCCGCGACCGCGGCCGCCGCTGCGACCGCGACCGCGACCGCAAGATGCTGGTGCCTCCCCGATGCTGCTGGTCCCCTGGTGCAAGCAGCATGCCGGAGGTGCCAGCATCTTCCGTTCGTGCGGTCAGGCGCAGCCCTTGTAGATGCGGGGGCGGAGGCGCTCCTGCTCGGCGGCGGTGAGCGGCTCCGACTCCACGGAGGTGGCGTCGGAGCCGGGCGCGGACTGCCGCGACGCGCGGTCAGGCGTCGCCGCGGAAGTCCTTCTCGGTGAGGGGGCGGTCGTCGCCGTCGGTGGTGGGGGAGCCGCCTTCGATGTCGGCGTCGGCGGGCGCGGCCGCGCCGCTCGACGCAACCGCGCCGGCGCCGCCCGCGCCCGCCGCTCCCGGCGCCGCGGCGAGGGCTTCGGCGTGGCCGACCTCGCGGCCCTTCGCGTAGATCATCGAGGTGAGCGCCGCGACGAGCAGCGTGCCGAAGATGAACAGCAGCGAGAACCAGGTCGGGATCTCGGGCACCCAGAGGATCGGCTCGCCGCCGTTGATGAACGGCACCTCGTTGACGTGCAGCGCGTGGAACACCAGCTTCACGCCGATGAAGCCGAGGATGAACGCGAGGCCGAGATCGAGGAATACGAGCTTCTGCAGCAGGCCGTCGATGAGGAAGTACAGCTGCCGCAGGCCGAGCAGCGCGAGCGCGTTCGCCATGAACACGAGGTACGGCTCCTGCGTGATGCCGAAGATCGCGGGGATGGAGTCGAGCGCGAACAGCACGTCGGTGAAGCCGAGCGCGATGATCACGAGGGCGAGCGGCGTGAGCAGCTTCTTGCCGTTCTCGATGACGGTGTACCGGTCGCCGTTGTAGTGGTCGCTCGTCGGGATGACCTTCTTCAGGTGGCCGACCCAGCCGGGCATCTCCGGGTCCTCGTCCTTGAACGAGTCGACGAACTGGCGCACCGCCATGAACAGCAGCCAGGCGCCGAAGAGGTAGAACACCCACGAGAAGTTCTCGAGGATCACGGCGCCCGCGATGATGAACGCGGTGCGCAGCACGAGCGCGATCGCGATGCCGATGAGCAGCACCTTCTGCTGCGCGATCTTCGGCACCTGGAAGCTCGTCATGATGAGCAGGAACACGAAGAGGTTGTCGACCGACAGCGCCTTCTCGGTCGCGTAGCCGGTGATGAAGTCGCCCGCGTGCGCCCAGCCCATGAGCCAGGCGACCACGAACATGAACACGAACGCCATGCCGATGTAGAACAGCGACCACAGGCCGGCCTCGCGCAGCGACGGCACGTGCGCGTGCTTCACGTGCGAGTAGAAGTCGAAGAAGAAGAATCCGACGATCACGGCGACGCTGATCGCCCAGACCCAAATATCGACGTGACCCACGCAACCTCCAGGTATGCGAAAACCTGAAGGTCTCTTCCGTCGTCCGCGGGGCGGGCGACCGACGGGCCCGGAACCCCATCGGTGGGACTCGTGATGACGGACTCGCCGCGAGAGGAATACTCCCCTTCACACAGGTGCCCAGCGTACACGCCGGGATGCGCGGCGGTCGCGCCGCTCGCGCCGTTTTCCCAGCAACGGATGCGGGCGGGAGCGGCACCCGGTCCCGCCCGCATCCGCCCCGGGTCGTCGGCGCGCGATCAGCGCCGCTTCTTCATGGCGAGACCGGCGCCGAGCAGCACCGCGCCGCCGACGAGGCCGACGAGCGAGCCGTACGCCTGGAATGCGTGGATCGGGCTCTCGACGAGGAAGTACGCCTCGAAGAAGCCGAGCGGGCCGATGACGTCGCGGGCGTTCCAGATGTTGTAGGCGGCGAGCAGCGCGCCGAAGAGCATGAGCGACACGCCCCACTTCGGCAGCCTGTCGACCATCGACGACATCTCGTTCGACGCCGACTCGCGCACCGCGGCGCCCATCTGGCGCTTCCAGTCGGCGCCCTCGGCGGCGGCGACCTGCTCGTCGTAGGCGCGGTTCGCGGCGGTGCGCGCCGGGGCGTCGGGCCGGTGGTGCTGCTCGCCGAGCCGCTGCGCCTCCTGCGCCTGCTGCAGCTGCGCCTGCAGGGCGGCGGGGTCGCTCGCGGCCTGCGCGGCCATCCGCTGCGCGGCCTCGGCGTGCTGCTGCCAGCCGCCCTGGCCCTGGGCCGACATGGCGTCGTTCATCGCGGCGAGCTGCTCGGGGCTCAGACCGTGGGGGTTCTGCTCGGGGTTCGGCTGCGGGGCGGGGTCGGTGTGCATGCCTGCACGGTAGGACGGCCGCGCGCGGGCGCGCGAGCGCGCGCGGGCCGATCGCCGCGGGAATCATCCTCGCGGCGATCGGTCTCACCCCCGGGGCGCGCCGGGATGCATCCCGCGGGCGGATACCGCCGGTCGGTGAGCCGTGCTGGGCCGCCGGGTGCGGGCGGTGCGGCCGGTCAGCGCACGCGCGCCGCGTCGGCGATCGGGTAGCCGTTCGCCGTCACCACCCGGAAGCCGCCGGGCGCGTCGTCGTCGACCTCGATCACCGACATCGCGAGGTTCGAGATGTGCGGGGCCGGCCAGCCGAGCAGCTCGGTGAGCACGAAGCGGATCACCGTGCCGTGCGCGACGACGAGCGTGTCGGCCGCGCCCGCGCCGCGCGCCCGCTCGGCGATGCCGCGCAGCGCCGCGAGCGAGCGCTCGACGACCGACTCGCGGGTCTCGACCGAGGGGTGCTCGAGATCGACGCGATTGCCCTCGTCGTCGTACACGCGCATCCCCTCGAGCTCGCCGAACGAGCGCTCGACGAGCTCGGGCTCGAGCACCGGGGCGGGCAGCTCGAGGTGCTCGGCGATGATCTCGGCGGTGCGGCGGGCGCGGCCGAGGGTCGAGGCGTGCACCCGCGCCCACTCGTGGCCGCGCAGCAGCCGAGCGGCGTCCTCGGCCTGCTCGAGGCCGCGGTCGTTGAGCGGGATGTCCATCGCCCCCTGCAGCCGCTGCTGGGCGTTCCAGTCGGTTTCGCCGTGACGGATGAGGCCGATGCGCATGACGCTCCTTCGTTTCGCGGGACGCCGGGCGGCGCCCTCCGGCATCCTCGCATGCGGGGGCGGCCCGGCACCGGTCGGGACGCAGGGGCGGTCGCGTACCCTGGGCGGCATGGCGGAACGCAATTCCTGGTCGCTCGGTTCGGCCCTCCGGGGCATGTTCGGTCGTCGGCAGATCGACGAGACGACCTGGGACGACCTCGAGGAGGCGCTGCTCGTCGCCGACTTCGGCCCCGGCATCACCGACGAGATCATCGAGCAGCTGCGCGCCGACGTCGACCGCTACCGCGTCACCGACCCGAACGACCTGCGCCGCATGCTCCGCGAGGCGATCGAGGAGCGGCTCGCGCGCTTCGACACCACGCTGAACCTCTCGGAGCGCCCCGCCGTGACGATCGTCGTCGGCGTGAACGGCGTCGGCAAGACCACCACGATCGGCAAGTTCGCGCGCTTCCTCCGCAACCACGGCCGCACCGTCGTGCTCGGCGCCGCCGACACGTTCCGCGCCGCCGCGGTCGAGCAGCTCGACACCTGGGCGATGCGCGCCGACGTGCGCATCGTGCGCCCGCAGCAGTTCGGGCAGGACCCGGCCTCGGTCGCCTACCAGACCGTCGAGACGGCGATCCGCGAGGGCATCGAGATGGTCGTCATCGACACCGCCGGCCGGCTGCAGACGAAGGCGGGGCTCATGGACGAGCTCACGAAGATCCACCGCGTCATCGAGAAGCTCGCGCCGGTGAGCGAGGTGCTGCTCGTGCTCGACGCGACCACCGGCCAGAACGGCGTCTCGCAGGCCGAGGCGTTCATCGAGCACGCCGGCGTCACCGGCCTCGTGATCACGAAGCTCGACGGCTCGGCGAAGGGCGGCTTCGTGCTCTCGGTGCAGGAGCGCACCGGCCTGCCGATCAAGCTCATCGGCACCGGCGAGTCGATCGACGACATGTCGGGCTTCACGCCGCACGTCTTCGCCGAGAAGCTCGTCGGCGACGCCTAATCGGCCGCCCCGCCCGCGAGCCGCGCGGCGTCGACGATCCGGATGCGCGGGCCGTCGACTTCGATCGCGCCCGCGCGCTCGAGGCGCCGCAGCGCGCGGCTCAGCGACTCGGGCGTCATGCCGAGGTACGACGCGATCTCGCGCTTCGTCAGCGGCAGGGTCACCACCGCGACGCCCTCGTCGCGCTCGAACGGCGAGCCGAGCAGGTAGTCGGCGAGCCGGGTCGCCGCATCCGAGCCCGCGAGCACGGCGATGCGCCGCTCGGCGCGCTGCAGCCGGCCGCTCACCGCGCGGAGCATCTCGACGGCGACCCGCGGATGCGCCGCGATGATGCGGCCGAGGTCGCGGTGGTCGAACACGCACACCTGCGCATCGGCGAGCGCCGTGACGGTGTGGTCGGGGCGGGCGCCGGTGAGGAACGAGTGCTCGCCGACGACCTCGCCCGGCCCGACGGTGCGGATGAGCCGCTCGCCGTCGGCGCGCGCGTGCGTGAGCTTCGCGGTGCCCGTGTGCACCACGAACAGCTGCGCGATCGCGTCGCCCTCGCGGTAGAGCGCGTCGCCGGCGCGCAGGCGCCGGGAGGCCGCGTAGGCGGCGACCTCGAACTGGGATGCGCGGGGGAGCGTCGCGAACACCGGCACCCGCGCGACGCAGAGCTCGTCGTCGGCGTCGTGCACCGGGACGAGCCCGAGGTCGTGGCGGCGGGTCATGCGTCGATCGTGCCGCACGCGGATGCGAAGCGGCCTTGACATCGGTCAAGGCGCGGCGGGCGGCCGGTCCGTAGCTTCGGAATCGACCCCACCGCCCCGCATCCGGGGCCCGAACGGAAGGAACCGCCATGACCGCCACCGCCCGCACCACGCTCCGCGCCGAGGGCTTCACCTGCCCCTCGTGCGTGCAGAAGATCGAGAAGCAGGTCGGCCGCCTCGACGGCGTCAGCGCCGTCGAGGTGAAGTACGCCTCCTCGCGCATCCTCATCGACCACGACCCCGAGGTCGCGAGCGTCGACGACCTCGTCGCCGCCGTCGACCGGGCCGGGTACCGCAGCACGCCGGCCGCGTTCTAGCGGCGCCCCGCGCCGCCCCTCATCCCGCCCCCGCACCCCCGCCCCCCCCCGCGCACACCGCGCCCCCGTCCCCGCGCATCCCGCGCCCCGAACCAGGAAGGACCCCGACCATGACCGCGACCGTCCGGCGCCTGCGCGCCTCGAAGTGGACCGTGCCCGCCACCGCCGCGGCGCTCGCGCTCGCGGCCTGGGCGCTCATCTGGGCCGGGATCGCGCCCGTCGGCGACGCGCTGATGCTCGCCTCGGCCGCCGTCGCCGGCATCCCGATCGCGCTGAAGGCGGTGCGGGCGCTCGCGGCGCGCGTCATCGCCATCGACCTGCTCGTCGCCGTCGCCGCGATCGGCGCCGTCGTCATCCGCAACTACTGGGAGGCGGCGGCGGTGACGACGCTGTTCGCGCTCGGCCACGCCCTCGAGCTCGCGACCCTCGCGAAGACCCGCGCCGCGCTCGGCGAGCTCATC
>JAAYAS010000113.1 GCA_012719255.1 Microbacteriaceae bacterium
ATGCGCCCAGCCTAGTGCGGCGCGGGGATGCGGATGCGGCGGGCCGGGGGATGCGGCGGGGCGCGGGATGCGACAGAGCGCGGGATGCGACAGAGCGCGGGATGCGACAGAGCGCGGGATGCGACAGAGCGCGGGATGCGACAGAGCGCGGGATGCGGCGGCGGCGCCCGGCGCTCAGCGCGCGCCGTACACCGCGACGGTGAGGCGCCCCTCGACGCCGGTCGAGCCGACGACCGCGACGGTCACGCCGCGGACCCCGTCGGGCGATTCCGGCGGGGGCGCGTCGAACGCCGTCTCCTCGACCGCATCGCCGCCGCAACCGAGGTCGACGACGGTGCCGCCGACGGCGACGGTCGCCGAGCCCTCGGGGCCGAGCCCCTGGCAGTGCACCCCGAACGCCACCGGCTCGGCGGCGAGGTCGACGATGCGGGCGGCCGATTCGGCCGAGGTCGCGAGGCTGATCGTGCCGAGCAGCTCGTAGCCGTTCGCGGCGGCGTGGTCGGCGAAGCGCTGCTCGATCTCGCCGAGCTCGGCGAGCGACTCGGTCGGCGCCGGCAGCGGCCGCGCGCCGTCGTCGCCCGCGCAGCCGGCGAGCAGTCCCGCGGCGGCGAGCACGACGACGAGCCGAGCGGCGCGGTGGCCGCGCGCGCGGCTCGGGTGCTGCATCCGGGTCATGCGCCGATCCTACGGCCGGCGGCCGGACCGGCCGCGATCACGCGCCCGGCGCGAAGACGACGACCGTGAGGGCGCCGTCGGCGTTCGCCGACTCGAGCACCTCGACGACGAACTCGACGCCGTCGCCGGTCGGGGCGAGCGGGAAGCCGGGCTGCGCGCGGTCGTCGCAGATCGTCTCGAAGCGGTTGCCGTCGATCTCGAGCACGAGCCGCGCCTGCGGGTCGGGGCCGGCGCAGTGCACGCCGAACTCGAGCGGGCCATCGCGGTCGACGTCGGCGGCGATTCGGGTGCCGGTCGCGGTCGCGACGCTCTGCTCGAGCACGATGTCGAGGCCGCGCAGCTCGGCGTACTCCGCGAACTCCGCCATCGCCTCCGCGTCGGGCTCGACCGCGGGGCGGTCGCCACCGGCGCAGCCCGCGAGCGCCGCCGCCGCGACGAGCGCCGCGCCGGCGCCGAGCAGCCGTCGGGCACGAGGCCTCCGGGGCGTCAGGGGCGTCCGGGGCGCTCGTGCCGCTCCGGGCAGGCGGGGCGAATCCGGCAGGCTGGTCGAGTCGGGCAGTCCGACCGAATCGAGCAGTCCGACCGAATCGAGCAGCCCGGCCGAATCGAGCAGCCCGGCCGAATCGAGCAGCCCGGCCGAGTCGGGCAGCCCGGTCGGCGCCGACGGACCGGCCGGGTCGGGCATCCCGGGAACGATGCCCCGGGGTGAGCGGGTTCGCAGTGCACGCATGTCGGCAGGGTACGCGCCGCGGGCGTCGGCGGGGTGCCGCTCCCCGGCGCATCCCCTCAGTCGGGGAACACCTTGCCGGGGTTGAGCAGCCCGAGCGGGTCGAACACGTCCTTGATGCGCCGCTGCAGCTCGAGCTGCGCGTCGCCGAGCTCGTCGCCGAGCCAGCGCCGCTTCAGCAGGCCGATGCCGTGCTCGCCCGAGAGCGTGCCGCCGAGCTCGAGCGCGGCGGTGAAGATCTCGCCGGCGGCCTGCCACACGTGCTCGGGCACCGCATCGGTCGTGCCCTCGAACACGAACGTCGGGTGGAGGTTGCCGTCGCCGGCATGGCAGGGCGTGGCGATGAACACGTCGTGGCGGGCGGCGACCTCGTCGATGCGGGCGTACATCTCGACGAGCCGCGAGCGGGGCACGGCGCAGTCCTCGACGAGGAAGGCGCCGCGCGCCTCGAGCGCGGGGAAGCCCTGCCGGCGCACGTCGACGAGGCTCGCCGCCGCATCCGGGTCGGTGGTGAGCGTCGCGCGGCCGCCGGCGCGCTCGAGCACCGCGAGGATGCGCTCGGCCTCGTCCGCGGCGTCGGGCCCGTCGGTCTGCACGAGCAGGTAGGCGGCGCCGGCGCTCGCGAGGTCGACGCCGGTGTGCTCGGTGACGGCGAGGAGCATGTTCGTGTCGAGGAGCTCCTGGATCGCGGGCTGGAGGCCGGCGGCGGTGATCGCGGCCGAGGCGGTGGCGGCGTCGGCGATCGAGTCGAAGTACGCGCCGATCGTCGGCACCGGGCCGGTGACCGCGGGCCGCAGCTTCAGGGTCGCCTCGACGATGACGCCGAGCGTGCCCTCCGAGCCGATCATCAGCGCGCAGAGGTCGTAGCCGGTGACGCCCTTGACGGTGCGGTGGCCCACCTCGATGAGCTCGCCGCTCGCGAGCACGACCTTGAGCGCGAGCACCGCCTCGCGCGTGACGCCGTACTTCGCGCACAGGAGCCCGCCGGCGTTCATCGCGATGTTGCCGCCGACGGTCGAGAAGTCCTTGCTCGCGGGGTCGGGCGGCCACCACAGGCCGTGCTCGGCGAGCGCGCGGTTGAGGTCGCCGTTGAGGATGCCCGGCTCGACGACGCAGTACTGGTTCTCGGGCGAGACCTCGACGATGCGGGCCATCCGCTCGGTGCTGAGCACGAGCTCGCCCGGGCCGGCGGCGGCGGCGCCCGCGAGGCCCGAGCCGGCGCCGCGGGTCACGATCGGCGTGCGGGTGGCGGTGGCGATGCGGCAGACCGCCCGCACCTCGGCGATCGTCGTCGCCTCGACGAGCGCGAGCGGGGGGCCGGGGGTGCGGACCCCGGACCGGTCGGTGCGCAGCGCCTCGAGGGTCGCCGCGTCGGTGCGGATGCGGTCGTCGGGGAGCTCGGCGCGCAGCCGTCGGAGCACGTCGTCGTGGTTCGCAGGCATGGCCCGAGCCTACGTGCGCAGAATGGGGGCATGAGCGAGACCGACGACTTCCGCATCCTCGACCGCGGCGCCCACGTGACGCACTGGCGGCCGGCCGGCGCCGCGCATCCGGTGCTCTGGTCGAGCGCGATCGCCGAGTCGAGCGCCGAGCGCGCCTGGCGCGGCGGCGTGCCGATCTGCGCGCCGTGGTTCGCGGCGGGACCCGACGGCCGCCGCTCGCCGAGCCACGGCCCGGCCCGCACCGCCGTGTGGGAGGCGCTCGTGCCCGACGGCGACGACGCCGGCGAGGGCCTCACCCGGCACCGGCTCGAGGTGCGCGGCGACGCCGCCGGCGCGCCCGCGCGGCTCGAGCTCGAGCTCACGACGCGGCGCGGCGCCGACTCGCTCGAGACGGCGCTCGAGCTCCGCAACGCCGGCGACGGGCCCGCGCTCGTCGAGGCGGCGCTGCACAGCTACTTCGCGGTGTCCGACGTCACGGCGATCGCGCTCGAGGGGCTCGAGCGGGCGCCGTTCTTCGACAAGGTCTCGGGGCTCGTGCGCGCGCCCGGCGAGGCGCCGCCGTTCGGCGAGCTCGTCGACCGGGTGCACGAGTCGCGCCGCGGCGACGTCGTGATCGCGGATGCGGGCTGGTCGCGCCGGCTGCGCATCGAGCGCGAGGGCGCGGCCGAGATCGTCGTGTGGAACCCCGGCCCCGACCACGAGCCGGGCGATGTCGAACCCGGCGATTGGCGCGGCTTCGTCTGCGTCGAGGCGGCGGTCCTCGGCGCCGGCGCGGTGACGCTCGCGCCCGGGGCCGGGCACCGGCTCGTGTCGCGCGTGCGCGTCGAGCCGATGCCCGCCGGGGATGCGGGCGACGAGGCCTAGAGGCCCTCGCCGCTCGGCGAGACGAGGATCTTCACCGCGGTCTCGTTGCGGTTGATGAGGGTGTCGAAGCCCTCGTCGACGAGCCCGTCGAGGCCGATCCGGCCGGTGATGAACGGGGAGAGGTCGATCTTGCCCGCCTCGACGAGGCGGATCGTCTCGGGGTGGTTGTTCACGTAGGCGATGGTGCCGCGCACGTCGAGCTCCTTGAGCACCACCTTCTGGAAGTCGATCTCGCCCTTGCTCCCCCAGATCGAGACGATGACGAGTACGCCGGTGGGCCGCAGCGCGTCGACGAGGGTGTCGACGACGACCTGCACGCTCGTGCACTCGAAGGCGACGTCGGCGCCCCGGCCGTCGGCCGAGAGCCTGCGCACCTCGTCGACGACGTCGACCTCGCGCGGGTCGAGGGCGTGGTCGGCGACTCCGGTCTCGAGCGCCTTCTCGCGGCGCAGCGGGCTGAGCTCGCTGATGACGACGGTGCAGCCCATCGCCTTGAGCACGGCGGCGGTGAGCAGGCCGATCGGGCCGGCGCCGCCGACCACGGCGAGGTCGCCGGCCTTCGCGCCCGAGCGCTCGACGGCGTGCACGCCGACGGCGAGCGGCTCGATGAGCGCGGCCTGGTCGAGCGGCACGTGCTTCGCGACCGGGTGCACCCAGCGGCGCTGCACGACGATGCGCTCCGAGAGGCCGCCGCCGCGGCCGCCGAGGCCGATGAAGTTCATATCGTCGCTGAGGTGGTAGTCGCGGCTGTCGGGGCCGGTGTCGACGTCGTCGCGGATGATGTACGGCTCGACGACGACGTGGTCGCCGGGCTGCAGGTCGTCGACGCCCTCGCCGACCTCGGCGACGACGCCCGACATCTCGTGGCCGAGGGTGATCGGCGCCGATTCGCCCGAGATCGGGTGCGGGTGGCCCTGCGGCGGGCAGAAGATCGGCCCGTCGAGGTACTCGTGCAGGTCGGTGCCGCAGATGCCGCACCAGGCGACGTCGATGGCGACGGCGCCGGGTCGCAGCTCGGGGGCGTCGATCCGCTCGATGCGGATGTCGCGGTTGCCGTAGTAGCGGGCGGCCTTCATGGTGGTCCTCCTCGTGGGCGGTGCCCGGCGGGCGACTAGCTCAATCGATGCAGCACGGGTGGTGCGGCCGTTCCAGTGTCGCGCGCGCAGTCGACCGGAACCTCCGAGAATCGACATGTGTCGCTGTTCCGCGGACGGGCTCCGGATGCGGTCGGCCGGGGCCCGGGCCGCGCGGCCGGCCGTCGGTGCGGCCGCGCGCAGCGCCGCCGGCGCGCCCTCAGTCGTCGGCGTCGACGGTCCGCTCGTGCGGGAAGAGCGCGGCGACGCGCTCGTCGGGGTGGCCGGCGCGGTGCGCGGTGATCGAGATCGACTGCTCGCGGAGGAACGGCAGCATCTCGAGCCGGCCGGCGAGCGTCACGTCGTCGCTGAAGACCGCGACGTCGACGCCGTTGCGCAGCGCCGAGCACACGCCCGAGCGCGAGCCGCCGACGAGCCGCAGCCGCGGCGCCTCCGCGAGCCCGGCCTCCCCCATCCGCTCGAGGAACTCGCCGTCGCTCTCGACGACGACGTCGGCCTGCAGGTGCTCGAGCTCGCGCAGCAGCACCGGCGGCAGCGGCCGCGCGGTCGACAGCACGATCGGCGCGCGGGCGACGACCGCGGCGACGAGCACCTGGCCGAGCTCGGCCGCCGAGGCGTCGCCGGCGGCGCGGATGAGGCAGCGCACGGGGCGGTAGCGGAACAGGTTGCGCTCGACGCCGAGACCGGCCCGGTCGATCACCTCGCCGAACTCCTCGTTCCACGCGATCTGGCAGCTCAGCGCGGTGCGCCGCACCTGCTCGAACGCGTCGAACGGCAGGTTCGCCTGCAGCGCCTCGATGAGCCGCTGCACGCGGTCCTCGAGACCGCGCAGGTGGAGCGTGTGCGACTGCTCCTGCTCGGGGTCGGCGCGCCAGGCGCCGAGGTGCAGCAGCGTGTTCGGGCCGCCCGACTTCAGCTTCGTGCCGATCATCGAGCGCTTCCAGCCGCCGTAGGGCTGGCGCTGCACCGCATCGCCGAGCAGGTCGCGGTTCACGGCGAGGTTGCCGGCCTCGACGCGCTGCACCCACTGCGCGATCTCGGCGCGGTCGAGCGAGAACAGGCCGCACGAGAGGCCGTAGTCGAGGGCGTTCTGCAGCTCGATCGCCTCGTCGAGGCTGCGCGCGGTGAGGAGGTTGAGCACCGGCACCGGTGCATCGTTGCGCGCCGATGTCGAGTCGACGTCGCCGACGACCCGCACGCCGGGGGTCCACAGCCGGCCCGCGTCGTCGAGGGGGCGCGGCCGCAGCAGCCACCGCTCGCCCTCGGCGAGGTCGGTGAGCGCCTCGACCTGCTTCGCGGTCGCCCGCGCGCCGAGGGGGCCGGCGTGCACCGACGGGTCGGCGGGGTAGCCGATGCGCACCGCCGACACCGCGTCGACGAGCTGCGAGGCGAAGCGCTCCGAGCGGCCCGCGGCGCCGACGAGGATCGCCACCGAGGGGCGGTTCGGGCGCTGCCCCGACGAGGTGACGAGCGAGCGGGCGATCTCGGCGGCGGCGAGGTCGTAGTCGGCCGCGCCGGTGACGACCACCGACGACTTGCCGCCCGACGAGCCGACCAGCGGCAGGTCGGGCCGCCACATGAGGAACCGCTCGGCGGTCTCGTAGGCGCCCTGCATGAGCACCCGCTCGACGCGCTCGTCGGTGATGAGCTCGCGGCCGAGCTGCTCCTCGGTGATGAGCCGGTCGTCGCAGGCGGCGACCTGCAGCAGGTCGCGCGGCACGCCGGCCGCCCAGAGCACCCGGGCGAGCACGGCGGCGGTGCGCTGCGTGCGCGGCGAGGGCTTGAGCACGACGGCCGAGCCGGCCGCGAGGGTGCCGAGCACGACCGCGGCGGTCGACGACACCGGCATGATCCAGCCGGGCACGACGACGCTGAGGCGCACCGGCTCGAAGCGGGCGCCCTGCATCCGGTCGAGCTCGCGGGCGAGGTGGGCGTCGTAGTTCGCGAGGTCGATGGCGCGGCTCACGTCGACGTCGACCTCGCCGAAGGTGAGGCCGGTCTCGTTCATCGCGACCTCGATGAGCCGGGCGCGGTTCGCCTCGATCGCCTTCGCGAGCACCTCGAGGCGGGCGGCGCGCTCCCAGCCGCTCGTCGCCGACCAGGCGGCGCCGGCGGCGTCGCCGCGGTCGAGGATCTCGCGGATCTCGTCGACCGAGCCGACGTTGTGCTCGGCGGCCTCGGCGATGCCGAGCTCGCTGCGGGCGGCGCGGCGGCGGATGCGGTCGGCCCACTCGCGCACCGGCCGCTGCATCGGGTCGGAGGGCGGGTCGTTGCGGAAGACGCTGCGCAGGCGCCGGCCCTGGCGCAGGCCGAGCACCACCTCGGTGAGGTTCGGCGCGGGACCGGTGCGGGCCGGCTCGACCTCGCCGGTCGGACCCACGGGCCACTGCGCGGCGGCGGTGCCGGATGCGCCGGGCTCGGCGGCGGGGGACGCGCCGGTGCCGTCGGCGGCCGGAGCGTCGGAGGCGGCGGCCTCGTGGGATGCGGTGCCCATGCGGGGTGCGCCGGAGGCGGTGGCCTCGTCGGCGGGGCCGGTGCCGGCGGCATCGTCGGCGGGCGTCGCGGCAGCGGGCTCGCCGGA
>JAAYAS010000114.1 GCA_012719255.1 Microbacteriaceae bacterium
AGCCGAGCCACACGCCGGGGTCCGCCGGGTGCCGGACGGGGTCGGTGTGCAGGAAGGACGGGTCGAGCACCGAGGCGCCCGACGGCCAGCCCGAGCCATCGGCGGCACCGCGACGGGCGGCGAGCACGGCGAGGCGCGCGAGGTCGTTCGCGTCGTAGCCGGGCCAGCCGTGGAGCCGCCGCTGCCAGCCGAGCGGGATCTGCGAGACGCCCCACTTCGCGCCGGCGAGCCCGCCGGTGATCGCGGCGACGGTGTCGGTGTCGCCGCCGCCCTGGATGGCGCGGTGGATCGCGTCGCGGAAGTCGGTGGCGCCCTCGACCGCGACGAGCGCGGCCTGGAACGCCCGCACGACCCAGCCATTCTTCTGCTGATAGTCCCGCGGGTGGCCGCCGGCCGAGCGGTCGAGCAGTTCGGCGGCGTCGAGGCCGCGGTCGGCGTCCGCGAGGTGGCGCAGCTGGTCCTGCGGGTCGAAGTCGCCCGTGCGGATCGCCTGCCGGATGAGCAGGCACCACAGCGCGGTCGCGGTCAGATTGCTCGTCTCCCAGTGGGTGAGCTGCGCGACGCGGCCCGCGGCCTCGATGAGCGCCTGCTCGCGCCCGTCGGCGAGGTAGCCGAGCGCGACGGGAGCGGTCCGCATGAGCGAGCCATTGCCAGCGCTCTTGCCCGCGCTCTCGTGGTACGCCTTCGCCGCGGCACGGGCGTCCTCCTCCGTCGAGTCGCGATCGAGTCGCCAGAACACGCTCCGCGTCTGCGCACCGACGTCCCTCGCGGTCGCCGCCCACTCGAGCCACCGCCCGAGAACGCGTCCCGCGAGCACCTCCCCGTCCCGGAGCGATTCACCAGCGGCGAGCACCTCGAGGATCGGCATCGCCATCGCGGTATCGTCCGTCCACTCCCCGACGGCGTGGCCGAAGTGCCCGATGCCGAACTCGGGCACGAAGTCATCGGCATGCTCCGGTCCGAACTCGTACTGCGAGCCGAGCGCATCCCCCGCGGCCATGCCGATGATCGCCCCGACCGCGCGGTCGAGCTGCTGGGCCGTCAGCTTGGCGGGCGCGCTCGATGCGGCCCGGCCGGTGGTCTGGTCGTCAGTGTTCATTCGGCTCCTCGACGAGGGTGATGAATCGGCTGAGGGTCGCCACCCCATCAGGGGTGACTGGGAAGTGGTCGAGCAGCGCGGGCGAGTGCACGAGGTAGGCGGCCCACTTGGCGCGCGAGATCGACACATTCAGCCGGTTGCGGTTGAGGAGGAAGTCCATGCCGCGCGGCACCTCGGTCGCGTCGGAGGCGGCGAGGCTGACGATCGCGATGACGGCCTCGCGGCCCTGGAACTTGTCGACGGTGCCGACGGGCACCTCGTCGAGTCCGGCGGCGTCGAGCGTCTCGCGGATGAGCTCGACCTGCGCGTTGTACGGGGTGACGACGATGATGCCGTCCTGGCCGAGCAGCTCGGCGGCCTCGCCCGGTGCGGGCGTCCAGGCGCGCCCGAGATGCTCCCGGACGAGGTCGACGACCGCGGCCGCCTCCTCGACCGACGCCGTCGCATTGCCGGCATGCGGGACCGGGACGGCGTGGAGTCCGGGCTCGATGCCGGCCAGCCCGCGGCCCGCGGTCGTCGCGTGGGAGCGGAGGCGCCCGTCGTAGGCGAGGCGGGAGACGGGACGGGTGACGGCCTCATCCATGCGGCGGCTCTCGGGCAGGAAGTAGCCGTACTCGGGCGGCAGCACGGAGGCCTGGCCGATGATGTGGCCGAGCGCGGAGCCGTCGACCGGCGCGGGGTGTGTCCCCTGGCTCACCTGCGGGAGCTGCTGCGGGTCGCCGAGCAGGAGGAGGCGCTTCGCGCTGAGCGCCGTCGCGATCGTCGCGGCGAGCGAGAACTGTCCGGCCTCGTCGATGACGAGGAGGTCGAGCTGACCAGCTTCGACGCGCCCCCGGTTCGTCATGTCCCAGGCGGTGCCGCCGAGGACGTAGCCGCTGTCCGCGTGCGCGGCGGCGAAGCCCCGGAACTGCTGGTCGCCGATGACCGTGAAGTTGCCGCTCGTGCCGCCGTCGCCCGGCTTCTTCGCGACGAGCGCGGGGTCGACGCCGCCGTCGAGGACGATGCCGTCGAGGACGTTCTCGATGACCTTGTGCGACTGCGCCGTGACGCCGATCGCCCAGCCGTGCTCCTCGATGAGGGCGCGCACGACCTTGGCGGCGAGGTACGTCTTCCCCGTGCCGGGCGGGCCCTGCACCGCGAGCCACCCGGCGTCCATCGCGACGAGCGACTCGGTGACGGCGCGCACGGCGTCGTCGGGCCCGCGCATCGGCTCGAGCGGTCGGTCGCCGACGGGTCGGCGCCGCAGCAGCGCGGACATCGCATCCCAGGGCCAGTCGGGGGCCGCGGCCTGGACGCGAGCACCCCATGCCTCGATCGCGGCGACGAGGCTGTCGGCGCGCGGCGGCGGTCCGGGCGCGAGGTGCGTCGGAAGCGCGGCCCATTCGTCGGCGCCGTCGGGAAGCGTCTCGCTGACGGCGACGCCGAGGTCGTCCTGCTCGGGCAGGAGCGCGACCTGCCGCGCCGCTCGGTGGCCGGGCCGGTGGCCGGGGACGGGGAACGGCGGCGGGTCGTCGTAGAGGAGGAATGCGTCCCCGCCGGGCCGCGGCGCGCTGCTGCCCGGCGCCCACTGGCCGGTGAGCCGGAGATGCCGCCTGGGCCGTCGCTGTCGACCCTCCTTATGCCAGTCGCGGAGGAGCTCGGCGCCCTCGACGCGGAAGATCCCGCGCTGGTCCTCCCACTCGGCGGGCGGCTGCTCGATGCGGTGGTAGTGCTCGTGCCAGAAGGACTTGTGCTCGCGGCGGTGGTAGTCGATCGCAGCGGCGGCGAGCCGGTAGGCGTGCGCGTCCACGTCGCGGTCGGCGGCGGCGGCCTGCTTCGCGAGCTCCTGCAGCGC
>JAAYAS010000115.1 GCA_012719255.1 Microbacteriaceae bacterium
ACCGAGTTGATCGCCACGAGCACGGCGGCCGCCTCGCGGTCGCCGCAGGCGAGGTCGTTCCAGATGATCACCATCGCGATGCAGCGGGCGAGTCCGACGATGATCACGCCGGTGCGGTACTCCGGGAGGTCGGGGAGCAGCAGCCAGGCGAGCGCGAACATCAGCGCCGGCCCGATGAGCCAGTTGAGCACGAGCGAGCCGATCATCAGCGGTCGGTCGGCGGTGACGGTGTCGAGCCGGTCGTAGCGGACCTTCGCGAGCACCGGGTACATCATCACGAGCAGGCCGATCGCGATCGGCAGCGAGACGCCGTCGATCTCGACGCTCGCGAGCACCTCCGCCAGGCCGGAGGCGAAGCGGCCCAGCAGCAGGCCGGCGGCCATGGCGACGCCGATCCAGAGCGGCAGCAGGCGATCGAGGGTCGACATGCGGGGCGCAGCGGGCGGGGCGGTGGTCACGAGCGGCTCCATCTATTGAAGATCGTCAATACGATGATCCCGGTCGTATTGAGGGATGTCAATACGATGCGTAGGGTGGGGGCATGACCACGACGCGCGCCGACCGGCTCCCGGCCCCTCCCGAGGGGACCGCGGCCGAGGACTGCGGCGCCGCGAGCGGCGGCGCCCTGCTCGCGCTCGATGCCGCCGAGCGCCTCGCCGAGGTCGCGAAGGCGCTCGCCGACCCCACCCGCATCCGGCTCGTCGCCTACGTCGCCGCCGTCGAGGGCGGCACCGTCTGCGCCTGCCACCTGCCCGCCGAGCTCGGCATCAGCCAGCCGACGCTGAGCCACCACCTCCGCAGGCTCGTCGACGCGGGCGTGCTCGAGCGCGCCCAGCGGGGCCGCTGGGCGCACTACGCCGTCGTCGACGAGGCGCTCGCGCCGTTCGCGGCATTCGTCACCGCGCCGGCCGGCGTCGCACCGACGGCGGGATGCGGGCCGGCGGGATGCGGGCCGGCGGCCTGCTAGCGCGTCGCGTCGGCGGCCGGGCGCCCGGCCGCGCGGCGCCCCGCGACCCGGCGATCGCCGCTCAGGCGAACGGCGTCGACACCGCGTCGAGCCGCGAGCGCTCGTCGTCGGCGAGCTCGAGCGCGCCCGCGGCGAGCAGCGGCGGCAGCTGCTCGGCGGTGCGCGCCGAGGCGATCGGCGCGGTGACGCCGTGCGCCCGCAGCCAGGCGAGCGCGACCGTCGCGGGCGCGACGCCGCGCGCCTGCGCGACCTCGACGAGCGCGTCGACGACCGCGAAGCCCTCGGCGGTCGCGTAGGTGCCGACCGCGCCCGAGCGCGCGCCCTCGCCGACATCGGCCGCCGAGCGGTACTTGCCGGTGAGGAAGCCCGAGGCGAGGCCGTAGTAGGTGAACGTCGCGAGGCCGAGCGCCTCGGTGGTCGGCTGCAGCGCGCCCTCGAAGTCGGCGCGGCGGAGCAGGTGGTACTCGGGCTGCAGCGCGACCGGCGCCGCGAGACCCTCGGCGCGGGCGTGCTCGACCCACTCGCGCAGCCGGTCGGGGCCGAAGTTCGAGGCGGCGATCGCGCCGACCTTGCCGGCCCGCACGAGCGCGTCGAAGGCGGCGGCGATCTCGGGGATCGTGCGCTTCGCGTCGTCGTGGTGGGCGTAGTAGAGGTCGATGCGCTCGACGCCGAGCCGGGCGAGCGAGGCGTCGCAGCCGGCGGCGACCGTCTCGGCGGCGAGGCCGCGGAAGTCGGGGTGCGCGGCGACCTTCGTCGCGATCACCACGTCGTCGTGCCGGCCGCGGTGGGCGATCCACTCGCCGATGATCGTCTCCGACTCGCCGCCCGAGTTGCCGGGAACCCAGGTCGAGTACATGTCGGCGGTGTCGATGAACGTGCCGCCGCCGGCGACGAAGCCGTCGAGCACCGCGTGCGAGGCCGCCGCGTCGGCGGTCCAGCCGAAGGTGTTCGTGCCGAGGCAGATCGGCGAGAGCTCGAGGTCGATTCCGGGCAGACGGGTCACGGCGCATCCTGTTCGATCGGGGGCGGAGGGGCCCACCCAGTCAACCCGACGCCGCCCGACGGCGACTGTGCGAACCTGGGGGAGTGACCACGACGCATGCCCGTACCGCCGCCATCCCGCATCTCGTCGCCCACGAGGTCGGCGACGGACCGACGCGCGTCGCGTTCCTCCACGGCCTGATGGGCCGCGGCCTCAACTTCCAGACCGTCGCCCGCTCGCTCGGCGACGGCTTCACGAGCCTGCTCGTCGACCTGCCGAACCACGGCGAGTCGATGTGGACCGCCGACTGGGACTACCCCGGCCAGGCCGACGCCGTCGCCCGGCAGCTGCGGCGCGGTTTCGCCGCCGACGGCCCGGTCGACCTCGTCGGCCACTCGATGGGCGGCAAGGTCGCGATGCTCGTCGCGCTGCGGCACCCCGACCTCGTGCGCCGGCTCGTCGTGCTCGACATGTCGCCGACGAGCACCGCGCACGTCGGCGAGGACTTCGGGCACCTGCTCGGCAGCCTCCACACCCTCGACCTCGACGCGCTCGTCGATCGCAACGACGCCGACCGGCGGCTCGCCGCGCGCATTCCCGACCCGCGCGTGCGCGGCTTCCTGCTGCAGAACCTCCGCCGCAAGCCGAAGGGCGAGACCGGCTGGGAGTGGCAGCCGCACACCCGGCTGCTCGAGGACTTCCTCCCCGAGATGAGCGACTTCCCCGACACCGGCGACGCCGTGTTCGAGGGGCCGGTGCTCTGGCTCGGCGGCGACCGCTCGAACTACATCCGCGACGAGGACGCGCCGCGGATGCGCGAGCTGTTCCCGAACGTGCGCCGGATGACCGTGAAGGACGCCGGCCACTGGGTGCACGCCGATCAGCCCGAGGTCGTCGTCGCCGCCCTGCGGCACTTCCTTCGCTGAGGCGCGGCGCGCCCGCCGCTAGACGTCGCGGGCGACGAGCTCGTCGAGGCCGACGGGCGAGAGCAGGTACGGCGCCACCTCGAGCACCGTCACCGCGCCCCGGCGGCCCGCCGCGTGCATCCGGGCCGCGGCGCGGCCGTAGGCGACCATCGACGCGGCGGTGAAGTCGGGGTTGCGCTCGAGCTCGAGGCCGAACTCGACCGAGCTGCGCGAGCCGCCGAGGTCGCCCGAGGTGATCACCCGGCCGCCGTGGGGCATGCCGAGGTGCTCGGCCTCGAACGCCGCCTCGTCGACGAACTCGACGGTGGTGCGGTAGCCGACGAAGTAGTCGGGCATCGTCACGATCGTCTCGCGGATGCGGTCGTGATCGGCCGGGTCGGCGACGATCACGCAGTGCCGCGCATGCGCCTCCTTGCCGCCGATGCCCTCGCGGCCGGCCTTCGCCGCCGCGATCGCCTCCTCGCTCGGGATGGTGTACTGCACGCCGCGCACGACGCCAGGGATGCGGCGCACCGCATCCGAGTGCCCCTGCGAGAGCCCGGGTCCCCAGAACGTGCGCTGCTGCGGCTCGGGGAAGAGCGCCGCCCCGAGCACGCGGTTCACCGAGAACAGGCCCGGGTCCCAGCCGGTCGAGACGAGCGCGAGATTGCCGCCCGCGCGGGCGGCGGCATCCATCTCGGCGCGGTGGCGGGGGATGTCGCCGTGGTTGTCGTAGGTGTCGACCGTGGTGAAGCGGCGCGCCCAGTCGGCGGCCTGCTCGGGGATGTCGGTCGCCGAGCCGAGGCAGAGGAAGAGCACGTCGACCTCGCCTGCGAGTCGGTCGGCGTCGTCGACGGCGATGATCGGCGCGTCGGTGGGCAGCTCGGCGCGGCGCGAGACGACGCCGACGAGCTCCATGTCGGGCTGGCGGCGCACGAGCGCCTCGACGCTGCGGCCGAGGTTGCCGTAGCCGACGACGGCTGCGCGGATGCGGGAGGCCGGGGCGGCGGCGGATGCGGTGGGCTCGGTCATGCGGGCGGCTCCTCTCGTCGCGCCCGGCGGCGGATCGGCCCGGGCGCACTGCGACCCGGCCACACTACCGGCCGCGGCGCCGCTCTCGGGTTCGGTTCGCCCCGGGTCGGTAGCGTCGACGGCGACCGTTCCCCACGATCCGACAGGAGCCCCCATGGCCCTCACCCTCGACCAGCGCTCGATCATCGTCACCGGCGCCGGCTCCGGCATCGGCCGGGCCACCGCCCTGCAGCTCGCCGCCGCGGGCGCCCACGTCATCGTCGCCGACCTCGCCGAGGCCCCCGCGAACGAGACGGTGCAGCTCGTCGCCGACGCCGGCGGCGCCGCCACGGCCGTCGTCGGCGACATCTCCGACCCGGAGGTCGTCGAGCGCATCGTCGCCGCGGCCGTCGAGCACGGTCCGCTCAAGGGCGTCGTGAACAACGCCGGCGTGATGGACCTCTTCGCCGGCGCCGCAGAGACCGACGACGCCACCTGGGAGCGCTGCCTGCGCGTGAACACCACGGCGCCCTTCCTGATGACCCGCGCGACCGTGCCGCTGCTCATCGAGAACGGCGGCGGTTCGATCGTCAACGTCGGCTCGGCGGCCGGCGCGCGCGGCGCCGCCGCCGGCGCCGCCTACACCGCCTCGAAGCACGCGGTGACCGGCCTCACCAAGAACACCGCCTACCGGTACGCGAAGGAGGGCGTGCGCGCGAACGTCGCGCTGCCCGGCGGCGTCGAGACGAACATCATGGGCTCGATCGACGGCGCGAAGATCGACCAGGGGGCGCTGGCCGTGCTCGGCCCGGTGCACGCCTCGGCGATCCGCAACGCGACGCCCGACGAGCAGGCCGCGCTGATCGTGTTCCTCCTCGCCGACGAGTCCTCGAACGTCAACGGCGCGGTCATCGCGAACGACGGCGGCTGGGCGGCCGGCTGACGCCGCCCGACCCCGCACCGCCGATCCGACCGGTGCTCGCCTCTGCGAGCACCGGTCGGACTCCGTACGGGGCGGCGTCAGCGGGCGCGGCGCTCCGCGAGGCGCTCGGCGACGAAGTCGATGTCCTTGTCGCCGCGGCCCGAGAGGTTCGCGACGACGATCGCGTCGGTCGGCAGGGTTGGCGCGAGCTCCATCACCCAGGCGAGCGCGTGCGACGACTCGAGCGCCGGCAGGATGCCCTCGGTGCGCGCGAGCCGCATGAACGCGTCGAGCGTGCGCTCGTCGTCGACGGCGACGTACTCGACCCGGCCGATCGCGCGCAGGTGCGCGTGCTGCGGGCCGACGCCCGGGTAGTCGAGTCCCGAGGCGATCGAGTGCACCGGGGCGGGCGCGCCGTCGCCGTCCTGCAGCACGAGCGTGCGCATGCCGTGCAGCACGCCCGGGGCGCCGAGCGACATCGTCGCCGCGTGCCGGTCGGTGCCGAGGCCCTCGCCGGCGGGCTCGACGCCGTACATCCGCACGTCCTCGTCGGGGAGGAACTCGGTGAACAGACCCATCGCGTTCGAGCCGCCGCCGACCGAGGCGACGAGCGCATCCGGCAGGCGCCCCTCGGCCTCGAGGATCTGCGCGCGGGTCTCGCGGCCGACCACCGACTGGAAGTCGCGCACCATCGTCGGGAAGGGGTCGGGGCCGACGACCGAGCCGATCGCGAAGAAGTACTCGTCGTAGTGCTCGGCGTAGACGCCGAAGGCCGAGTCGACCGCCTCCTTGAGCGAGCGGCCGCCCTCGTCGACGGTGACGACCTTCGCGCCGAGCAGCTCCATCCGCACGACGTTCGGCCGCTGCTTCGCGACGTCGATCGCGCCCATGTGGATCTCGCACTCCAGGCCGACGAGCGCCGCCGCGGTCGCGAGCGCGACGCCGTGCTGGCCGGCGCCGGTCTCGGCGATCAGCGTCGTCTTGCCCATGCGCTTCGCGAGCAGCGCCTCGCCGAGGCAGTGGTTGATCTTGTGCGCGCCGGTGTGGTTGAGGTCCTCGCG
>JAAYAS010000116.1 GCA_012719255.1 Microbacteriaceae bacterium
CCCCGATCGCGAGCACGCCCGCGAACAGCCACGGCGTCGCCTCCGGTGCCGCCCACAGCCCCACCGCGATCATGCCGACGAGCGCGACCACGTAGATGAGCGCACCGGCGAGCACGAGCGCGGCCGCGTGCGTGAACGTGTGCCGTCCCGACCACGCCGCCACCGCCGCCGAGACGAACGCGTACGGGATCGTGATCATGCCGACGACGACCGCCGGATGCCCGAGGCCCTGCTGCGTGTAGAGCGTCATCACGAGGAACATCGGCGGCATCACCGCGAACCAGACCGTCGTGATGATCACGCCGTTGCGGTACGAGGCGTAGCGGAACAGCCCGAAGTCGATCACCGGATCGCGGCCGGCGGCGAGGTAGCGCCGCTCCCACGCGACGAAGACGGCGCCGGCGACGAGCGCGCCGACGAGCAGCCACCAGCGGGCGGGGTCGTCGGCCGCGGTGCCGGTGGTGAGCACGAACGGCAGCATCACGAGCAGCACCGTCGCCGCCATCAGCACGACGCCGACGAGGTCGAGGTCGCGGCGGCCCTCGCGCTTGAGGTGCCGCTGCCGGTTCGGCAGCAGCTTCAGCGCGAACGGCAGGATGATCAGCGCGATCGGCACGTTCATGCCGAACGTCCACCGCCAGCCGAGATCCTCGCCGAGCGCGCCGATGAGCAGCCCGCCGATCGTCGGGCCGAACGCGGTGCCGAGGCCGATCGAGGCGCCGAAGATGCCGAACGCCCGGCCCCGCTCGGGGCCCTGGAAGAGGTTCTGGATGAGGCCGATCACCTGCGGCATCAGCAGGCCCGCCGCGAAGCCCTGCACGAACCGCGCCGCGACGAGCACGTTCGCGTGCCAGGCGAGGGCGCACAGCAGGCTCGCCGCCATGAACGTGAGCAGGCCGATGATGAACATCGCCTTGCGGTTCCAGAGGTCGCCGAGCCGGCCCGAGGGCACGAGCAGGATGCCGAACGCGAGCACGTACCCGGCGACGATGAGCTGCGATTGCGAGCTCGTCGCGCCGAGCGTGTGCTCGATCGGCGCGAGCGTCACGTTCACCTTCACCAGGTCGAGGATCGTCGCGATGGCGACGGCGACGGTGACGGCGAAGGCGCCCCACTTCTGCCTGGGCGTCAGCGAATCGGATGCGGCGGTCACGGCGTCAGCATACGCCGGGCCCGCGCCGGTCCCGGTCGGGCCGGGGATGCATGCATAGTCACCGATGCACGCGGGCGGGGCGCGGTAGTGTGGAGGCCGTGACCGCTCCACTCCGTCTCCTCGCGCTCGCCGGCGCCGGCGCCGCCGCCCTGGCGCTGACCGGATGCGCCCAGGCGGACGACGGCGACCGGCGGCCGATCACGCAGGTCGCCGTCGGCGACTGCTTCGACACCGACGAGGACTACCGCCTCGCGTTCGTCGTCGACTGCGCCGAGCCGCACCGCTACGAGGCGGTGCACGCCGTCGACCTCGAGCCGGGCGCCTGGCCCGGCGACGCCGCGCTGCAGGAGGTCGTCGACGCGGAGTGCCCCGCCGCGTTCACCGCCTACACCGGGCGCGAGCTCGCCGCCGACGCCGAGTACGTCTCGCAGGCGTTCGGGCCCACCGAGGAGAGCTGGACCGAGCGCGACGACCACCGGCTCGTCTGCATCGCCGCCCCGGCCGACGGCGAGCCGGTCACCGGCAGCGCGAAGGGCGACGCGACGACCGCGCCCGCGCCCGATGAGACCGCGCCCGCCGAGACCGGCACCGAGACCCCGGCGCCCTAGCGCGCCGCGATCCGCTCCGCAAGCCACTCGACCCCGAGCTCGTAGCCGAGCGGGCCGGCGCCGGCGAGCACCGCATCCGCGACCCCCGACACGAACGAGCGGTGGCGGAACTCCTCGCGCCGGTGGATGTTCGACAGGTGCACCTCGAAGACCGGCAGCTCGGCGTACTCGAGCGCGTCGCGGATCGCGACCGAGGTGTGCGAGTACGCGGCCGGGTTGATGAGGATGCCGTCGGCCTCGCCCCGCGCCCGCTGGATCGCGTCGACGAGCTCGCCCTCGTGGTTCGACTGCACGAACTCGACCTCGACGCCGAGCGCCTCGGCGCGCCGGCGCACCCGCGCCTCGAGGTCGGCGAGCGTCTCGGCGCCGTACACCTCGGGGTTGCGGGTGCCGAGCACGTTGAGGTTGGGGCCGTTGACCACGAGGATGCGGGCGGGTTGCGTCATGGCTCGATCGTAACCGCCGCTCCCCCGCCGCACGGGGCTACGCTTCGGGCATGCCCGCATCCGCATCCCCGATCGCCGACGACGCCCGCTGCCCCTGCGGCACCGGCCTCGTCTACGGCGAGTGCTGCGCCCGCGCGCACCGCGACGAGCCGGCGCCGACCGCCGAGGCGCTGATGCGCTCGCGGTACACGGCGTTCGCGATCGGCGACGCCGACCACCTGCGCGCGAGCTGGCACCCCTCGACCCGGCCGGCCGCCCTCGACCTCGACGCGGGCATCCGCTGGCGCCGCCTCGAGGTCGTGCGCACCGAGGGCGGCGGGCCCTTCGACCGCACCGGCGTCGTCGAGTTCGCGGCGCGCTTCGTCGACGCCGACGGCGCCCGCGGCGAGCTGCGCGAGACGAGCCGCTTCGTGCGCGAGGGCGGCGCCTGGTACTACGTCGACGGCGACGTCGCGCCCTGAGCGCCCCTCGCGCCTGCGCCCCTCACGCCTCCGACGGGCGGTGGTCGCGCTCGGCCTCGTCGGTGAGCGGCGTCACCCGCACCCGGGTGATGCGGTTGCCCTGCACCGCGAGCACCTCGAGCCGCACGCCGTCGACCTCGACGACGTCGCCGGCGCGCGCGAGCCGGTCGAGCCGGTCGAGCACGAAGCCGGCGACGGTCTCGTAGCCGGGGCCGTCGGGCAGGTCGACGCCGACGAGCGCCTCGAGCTCCTGGATGATCAGGCCGCCGTCGATGTCGGCCGACTCGTCGCGGTGGAGCACCGAGTCCTCGGGGTCGACGCCGGTGTCGAACTCGTCGTAGATCTCGCCGATCACCTCCTCGATGAGGTCCTCGACGGTGACGATGCCGTCGGTGCCGCCGTACTCGTCGACGACGAGCGCGAGGTGGTGGTTCGAGTCGCGCATCTGCCCGAGCGTCGGCATCGCGCGGTTCGAGCCGGGCAGGGCGAGGATGGGGCGGGCGAGCTCGCGCACCGGTCGCGCGCCCTCGCCGCGGGCCGCGGCGTGGGCGAGGTCGCGGAGGTGCACGAAGCCGACGATGTCGTCGACCGACTCGCCGAGCAGCGGGTAGCGCGAGTACGGCAGCTCGAGCGCCTCGGCGAGCGCCTCGGCGACGGTGAGCTCGGCGTCGAGGAACTCGACGTCGGGGCGCGGGCGCATCACCTCCTCGAGGCGGCGCTGCTTCGCGCCGAGCGTGTCGGCGAGGATGGCGCGGCTCACGGTGCCGAGGTCGGGCGCGGTGCCGACGAGCTCGGCGATGTCGTCGACGCTCACCTCGGCGCGCGTGCGGCTCGGGTCCTGGCCGAGCAGGCGCAGCACGAGGTTCGTCGACGCCGAGAGCAGGAAGATCACCGGCCGCAGCAGCCACGCGATCGCCATCAGCGGCGGCGCGAGCACGCGGGTGAACGCGGCCGCGTGGAGCATCGCGAGTCGCTTCGGCACGAGCTCGCCGAACACGAGCGAGAGGAAGGCGATGAGGAGCGTGAGGCCGATGAGCGCGATCGTGTTCGCGACATCCGGCGCCAGACCCCAGCCGACGAGCACCGGCTCGAGCGCCGGCGCGATCGTCGAGGCACCGTACGCCGACGAGAGGAAGCCGGCGAGCGTGACGCCGACCTGCACGGCGCTGAGGAAGAGGTTCGGGTCGCGCACGAGCCCGGCGATGCGCGCGCCCTTCGCGCCGGCCCGCTCGAACTCGGCGACCTCGGCGCGGCGGAGGCTGACGATCGCCATCTCGGTGCCGGCGAACACCCCGCCGACGAGCACGAAGAGCACGACGAGGGCGATGTTCAGCCATAAATGGGAGTCCATGCCGACCAGCGTAGGGCGCGGCGGCCTCGAGACCGCCGAGGGCGCTCGCCAGCGCCGAGCCCGAGCCCGCCCGGAAACGAGGACGACCCCGATCAGGTGCGAATCGCTCCGTGATCGGGGTCGCCACTTCTCGCGGTCCATCGGGACCAGTGGAGATGGGGGGAATTGAACCCCCGTCCATCGCTGTGAGCCTGCGGCTTCTCCGGGTGCAGTTCGTCAGACGTGTTGCTCGGTCCCGACCCTGGCGACGAACAGCCTGGCCGACGGACCCAGTCGCAGAAAAAGTCCCACCGAGCCCTGCGACGCGACTCGGCAGCGAGCGTTCAATACGACGCCGGACCCTGAGCCGAACGCAGACTCAGACCGACGGACTCGAGGCTCGCTTAGGCAGCGAGGGCGAAGTCAGTGCGCTTGTTATTGGCACTTGTTGGTTGCGAGGGGCGTTTCAGAGATGACCCCGCGTCCTCTACCCGCTTCACGCAGTTTCGCGAGCGATGTCGAAACCGATCATCCCCGTGACTGCGCTGACAGCATCAACGCTATTCAATTGCCACTCGACTCGCGCCGAGTAGACCGAGTCTAGCCGATCGCGATCGAGATGTCACGGGATGCGCCCCCTCACCCTGCAGGACGATTCCGGCGAGGAACGCACGGCGGCGTCGGAGGGTCGACGTATCCTGATGGGCATGAACGCGAGCGATGGCAGCAACACCCCGAAGCGTCCCGACGACCAGCCGCAGGACAGCTGGGGCGCCGTGCCGTGGCAGCAGCCCGGCGCGTCGCAGCCGGAGCCGCAGCAGCCGCAGGAGGCCGGGCGGCCACAGGGCGAGGCGCCCGGCGAGCCGGCCGGCCACCACTTCTCGGGCGCGTTCGGCGACGGCGCCTTCGCCGGCCCGCCGGCGCCCGCGGCGACGAGCAGGCCTCGCCCTTCGCTCCGGGCGGCGACGCGCCCCAGTGGCGGCCGCCGCAGGACGAGCCCCGCGAGGACGCGCCCACCGCGGCCTTCGACGCGCCCGCCGCGCCGTGGCAGCAGCAGGAGCCGGAGCAGGGTCGGCAGGACGAGCCGACGGTCGCCTTCGGCGCGCCGCAGTCGGCGCCCTGGGAGCAGTCGCCGTCGCAGCCCGAGCCCGACCGCCGGGATGAGCCGACCGTCGCGTTCGGCGAGCAGCGCCCCTGGGATCAGCCGCAGTCGGGCGAGCAGCGTCCTTGGGAGCAGCGGCCGGCGGGCGAGCAGCGCCCCGGCGGCGAGCCCGGCCCGGCGCCGTTCGGCGCACCGCCCGCGGCCCTGCCCGGCGACCAGTCGCGACCCTTCGGCGAGC
>JAAYAS010000117.1 GCA_012719255.1 Microbacteriaceae bacterium
GGCGGCAAGTGGGACGCGGTCGCGATGAACCACGAGCTCCAGGAGTTCCGCCGCGGCGAGGTCGAGTGGCCGACGCTGCGCCAGGACGGCAAGGCGGTGTTCCGCTGGGCCGTGTGGGAGATGGCGAAGGTCGCCCGCGAGGCCCTCGAGCGGGCCGGCATCACCGCCGACGACCTCGCCGCGTTCATCCCCCACCAGGCGAACATGCGCATCATCGACGAGTTCGCGAAGCAGCTCGGCGTGCCCGAGCACGTCGTCGTCGCCCGCGACATCGCCGACACCGGCAACACCTCGGCGGCGTCGATCCCGCTCGCCACGCACCGGCTGCTCGAGGAGCACCCCGAGTGCTCGGGCGGCCTCGCGCTGCAGATCGGCTTCGGCGCCGGCCTCGCCTACGCCGCCCAGGTCGTGCGGCTGCCCTAGCGCCGTCGCCGGGCCCGATCCCGGACGCACCCCCGAATCCCCCCCGAAGAACGATCGTCGCCGCAATACACTTGGCACCGGTCATCGACAGACAAAGGAGAACCCCAATGGCATTTTCGAAGGATGAGATCCTCGCCGGCCTCGCCGAGCTCGTGAACGAGGAGACGGGCATCGCCGCCGACACCGTCACCGCCGAGAAGTCGTTCACCGACGACCTCGACATCGACTCGATCTCGATGATGACGATCGTCGTCAACGCCGAGGAGAAGTTCGACGTGAAGATCCCCGACTCGGAGGTCGAGAACCTCAAGACCGTGCAGGACGCGGTCGACTTCATCGACGGCGCCCAGGACGCGTAGTCGTCGGCGGTGGGCGGCCCCCTCCGGCGCCGCCCACCGCGACCCCCGTCAGCCCCGACCACGAATGAGACTCCGTCAATGACCAAGAAGATCGTCATCACCGGCATCGGCGCCTTCACCCCGCTCGCCGCGAACGCCCGCGACAGCTGGGATGCGCTGCTGCGCGGCGAGTCGGGCGCGAAGCCGCTGCCCACCGAGGGCGTGTTCGGCACCGTCGAGCTGCCGGTCGGCTTCGCGGCGACCGTCGCCGCCGACCCCTACGACCACCTCGAGCGCGTCGTCGCCAAGCGGCTCGACCCCTCGAGCCAGTACGCCCTCATCGCCGGCCGCGAGGCGCTCGCCGACGCCGGCCTCGAGCAGGGCGGTTACGACCCCGAGCGGCTGCTCGTCGACTGGGCCACCGGCATCGGCGGCGTCTGGTCGCTGCTCAACGCCTGGGACACCCTGCGCGAGCGCGGCGCCCGTCGCGTCATGCCGCTCACCGTGCCGATGCTCATGCCGAACGCCCCGGGCGCGGCCATCGGCATGGACCTCGAGGCGCGCGCGGGCATCCGCACCGCCGTCTCGGCCTGCGCCTCGAGCACCGAGTCGCTCATCCAGGCCTACGACCACCTGCAGGCGGGCGACGCCGACATCGTCATCGCCGGCGGCTCGGAGGCCGCCGTGCACCCGCTGCCGATCGCCGCGTTCTGCGCGATGCAGGCGCTCTCAACCCGCAACGACGAGCCGACGCTCGCCTCGCGCCCCTACGACGTCGACCGCGACGGCTTCGTGCTCGGCGAGGGCGCGGCCGCGCTCGTGCTCGAGACCGAGGAGCACGCGCTCGCCCGCGGCGCCCGCATCTACGGCGAGATCGCCGGCGGCGCCGTCACCGCCGACGCCTACCACATCACCGCCCCCGAGCCCGAGGGCGCCGGCGCCTCGCGCGCCGTCGAGGCGGCGATCGCCCAGGCCGGCGCGACGCCCGACGACGTCGTGCACATCAACGCGCACGCCACCTCGACGCCGGTCGGCGACATCGCCGAGTACAACGCGTTCAAGCGCGTGTTCGGCGAGCGCGTCGACGAGATCCCGGTGTCGGCGACGAAGGCGGCCACCGGCCACCTGCTCGGCGGCGCCGGCGCGATCGAGGCCGTGTTCACCGCGCTCGCCTTCCACGAGGGCGTGCTGCCGCCGACGATCAACGTCGACGAGCAGGACCCGGAGATCGGCCTCGACGTCGTCACCGAACCGCGCACGGTCGAGTTCCCGGCCGGTGCGCTCGCCATCTCGACCTCGTTCGGCTTCGGCGGCCACAACGCGGTGCTCGCGATCCGCAAGTACTAGTCGCCGTCCGCCGCGACGACGAACGCCCCCGCTCGGTACTCCGTGCGGGGGCGCTCTGGTCTTCGCGGGGTTCGCGGGCGGGGCTTCGACAGGCTCGGCCGGCGGTGCGGCTCGGTCGGTGGTGCGGTTCAGCCGGCGCAGCGGCTCAGCCGACGCGGTGCATCCACACCACCGGGCTCTCATCGCCGGCGCAGCGGAACGGCTCGAGCTCGTCGTCCCAGGCCTGGCCGAGGGCGAGTCGCAGCTCGCGGTGCAGCTCGGTGGCGTTGCCCCCGGCGATCTCGAGCGCGTAGCGCACGCGGTCCTCGGGCACGACCATGTTGCCGGCGGCGTCGGTCTGGGCGAAGAAGATGCCGAGGCCGGGCGTGTGCATCCAGCGGCCGCCGTCGACGCCGTCGCTCGGCTCCTCGGTGACCTCGAAGCGCAGGTGCTCCCAGCCGCGCAGCTGCGAGGCGATGGCGGCGCCGGTGCCCGGCGCGCCCTCCCACGCGTACTCGGCGCGGACGGTGCTCGGGATGACGGGCTGCGCGATCCACGGCAGGTGGGCGGCCTGGCCGAGCGCTCGGCCGAGCCCCCACTCGACGTGCTGGCACAGCGCGCGCGGCGCGGAGTGCACGTAGAGCACGCCGCGCGTGGTGGGTGCAGTCATGTTCTCCTCCAGTTTCACGGGTTGGTACGTCTTCCCCTACGACCATTCCGTGACTGCGGGCATGCGCTGCATCGAGCTGTGGAGTTGTGCGACAGCGAGTGCCGTCACCGGAATTATGCCCGACGCTACCGGTGAACGACAAGGGTGTGATTCATCCGCCGCGGCGTGTTCGCGCCGATCCCCCGCCGCCGGGCCGATCCGCGCCCGGCGGCGCGACGGCCGAGGGCGCGCCCCGACGCTCCTGCGAGCATCCGGACGCGCCCTCCGCGCGGCGGTGGATCCGACTAGCGGACCGGGAACTTCACCATGCCCATCTCGGCGGGAGAGAAGAGCAGCTCGTGCTTCGGCACGGCGCGCACCGTGTAGCTGAAGCGACCGGGCTCGTCGAACGGGATCTCGACGCCCCAGCGGTCGTCATCCCAGCCGTCGAGCGACATCTCGAACGTCTCGGGCTCGGCGATCTCGCCCGGGTTCGCGCCGACGCGGCCGATGATCGCCTGCAGGCGCACGTCGTCGGAGCTCAGCGCGCCGAGGTCGACCTTCGCCGTGATGCGCACGTCGCCGCCGGTGAGCGCGTCGGGCGACTCGTTGCGCACGTCGTGCACGACGACCGACGGCCAGGCGGCGGTGAGCTTCTGCTGCCACTCGGCGTACTCGCGCGCGGCGCCGTTCTCCTGCGCGGCGCGCGACGAGCGGCCGGCCGGGATGTAGAGCTCGGTGCAGTAGTCGCGCACCATGCGCTCGGCGCTCACCTTCGGGCCGATGATCGACATCGAGCGGCGCACGCGGTCGATCCAGCCCTGCGGGATGCCCTGGGCGTCGCGGTCGTAGAACAGCGGTGCGATCTCGTGCTCGAGCAGGTCGTAGAGCGCCTGCGACTCGAGCAGGTCGCGCTGGCGGCCGTCGTGGTGCTCGACGTCGGGGATCGTCCAGCCGAGCTCGTCGTCGCGCATCTCGTCCCACCAGCCGTCGGAGGTCGACAGGGTGAGGCAGCCGTTCATCACGGCCTTCATGCCCGAGGTGCCCGAGGCCTCCTGCGGGCGGATCGGGTTGTTCAGCCAGATGTCGCAGCCGGCGATGAGGAACTTCGCGATGGTGACGTCGTAGTCGGGGAGGAAGGTGATGCGGTCGCGCACGCCGGCCTCGTCGGCGAAGCGCACGAGCTCCTGCAGGAGCTGCTTGCCGCCCATGTCGGCGGGGTGCGCCTTGCCGGCGATGATGAACTGCACCGGGCGGTCGGGGTTCGTGAGGATGGCGCGCAGCCGCTCCGGGTTCTGCAGCATCAGCGTGAGGCGCTTGTAGGTCGACACGCGGCGGGCGAAGCCGATCGTCAGCGTCTTCTCGTCGAGCATCTTGCGGGTCCAGCCGAGCTCGGCCTCCTCGGCGCCGCGGGTGAGCCACGACTGGTGCACGAGCTTGCGGGCGCGCTCGACGAGGTCGGCGCGCAGCTCGTTGCGGATGCGCCACAGCTCCTGCGAGCCGACGGCGTCGGCCTCGCGCCAGTGGTTCGCGGTGGCGAGGTCGCGGCCGCCGCTCATCGCCGAGACGACCGACTTGATCGGGCCGCGGGTCCAGGTGGGGATGTGCACGCCGTTGGTGATCGAGCCGATCGGCACCTCCCGCTGGTCGTAGTTCGGGTAGAGGTCGCGGAACATGCCGCGCGACACCTTGCCGTGGAGCTTCGAGACGCCGTTCGCGTACTGCGCCGAGCGCAGGCCGAGGTGGGCCATGTTGAAGCGCGAGGGGTCGTCCTCGGCACCGAGCGCGAGCACCTTCGCGACCGGTACGCCGGGCGCGAGCTTGCTGAGCCCCTCGGCGTCGGCCTGCAGGTAGCGCGAGGCGAGGTGCATGTCGAAGCGGTCGATGCCCGCGGGCACCGGCGTGTGGGTGGTGAAGATCGTCGAGGCGCGCACGACCGCGAGCGCGGTCTCGAACGACTCGCCGGTCGCCATGATCTGGCTGATGCGCTCGACGCCCGAGAAGCCGGCGTGGCCCTCGTTCATGTGGAACACGTCGGGCTGGTTGCGGCCCTCGATGCGGCAGTACTCCTGCACCGCGCGGACGCCGCCGACGCCGAGGACGAGCTCCTGCTTGATGCGGTGCTCGACGTCGCCGCCGTAGAGGCGGTCGGTGATCGAGCGGAGGTCCTCGGAGTTCTCGGCGATGTTCGTGTCGAGCAGCAGCAGCGGCGCGCGGCCGATCTGCGCCTTCCACACGGCGATGACGACCTCGCGGTCGTCGGGGAAGGTCACCGAGACCTTCACCTGCTCGCCGTAGCCGTCGAGCACGGGGAGCACGGCGAGGTCGTCGGCGGGGTGCTCGGTGTAGCCCTCCTGCTGCCAGCCCTCGCGCGAGAGCGTCTGCGTGAAGTAGCCGTAGGTGTAGAGCAGGCCGATGCCGATGATCGGGGCGCCGAGGTCGGAGGCCGACTTCATGTGGTCGCCCGAGAGCACGCCGAGGCCGCCCGAGTAGATCGGCAGCGACTGGGCGATGCCGAACTCCATCGAGAAGTAGGCGACGGTGGTCTCGGCGTCGACGGTGCCGCGGGTCTGCTTCTCGTACCACCGGTCGAGCGAGAGGTACGACTCGAGCTCCTCGACCTCCTGCTGCATGCGGTGGAGGAACTCGCCGTCGGCGGCGAGCTCGGCGGCCCGCGATGCCGGGAGGCGCTTCAGCAGCGTGATCGGGTTGTGCCCGGTCTCGCGCCAGAGGTGATCGTCGATCGAGCGGAACAGCCGCTCGGACTCCGGACGCCACGACCACCGGAGGTTCTTCGCGATGGTCTCGAGGGGCCGGAGCGCTTCGGGGAGGACGGTCTGCACGTCAAGAGAGTCGAATGCCTTCACCCCGCCAGCCTAGCCAACGAAGTGAACGGTCGATGACGAGCGGTTGCGCGTCGCATCGGCGCAGTCCGATGCGATTGCATCGAACGCGACTCGCGACCGCGACCCCGCGCACGCCGTCGAGACGCGGACCTCACCGGCGAGCCGCTCACGGCGGATGAGCACGCGGGCAACGACCGTCGCCTCGAGATGTGAGGCCGGCCAGCGCGAGGTACTGGTCGGCGCTCCAACCGACAGTTGCACCCTTGTGGTTGCCGATTCGGGTGAGCACGCCTGCGCGGGTGAGTTCGTCGACGGCCCGAGAGGCGGCGCCTCGGGCGGCACCCGTCTCGGCGGCGATCGGCTCGAGCGTGAGCACGGGATGGCGGGACAGGTTCTCGAGCACTCGAAGGATCACCGCGTCGCGCCGGGGTGCGGCCGGCGAGTAGCCGCGCGCCCTGCGGAAGTCGATCGGCTGACGGCGACTGCGCTCATCGAGCGCCTCGACCTTCTCAACCGACCCGGTCGCGGCGGCCGCTGCGACCGAGGCTGCTGCGGAGAACGCCATGACCCAGGTGTCCAGGTCTGCGGGCTCTGCGCGGAATGCAGTGAGTCCACGGATGCATGCGTCGGTGGAGCCCGCGAACACTGCACTGATGGGGATCAGCACGTTGCGGATAGTGCCGGTTCGGGCCAGGACGGTGTGGATGAGGGCGCGGCCGGTGCGGCCGTTGCCGTCGACGAAGGGGTGGATGGTCTCGCACTGGGCGTGCGCGATCGCGGCGCGGACCACCGGATTCCCGTCAGTGGCACTGATGAACTGCGCGAGGTGGTCGACGAGCTCGGGAACGAGATCTTCCGGAGGCGGGACGAACTCGGCGCGCAGCGGGCTCCACCCCGTACCACCGACCCAGTTCTGCATCGAACAGCGCGGACGCTACTGCGCCAGGACCGGCCGCACGACATCATGGGCGGCTCCCGGAAGGGGCAGTGCCTGCGGTTCATCACCAGATGGTGCGATCTCAGCATCAATGCCGGCAGCGCACGCGACGCCTGAAGAATCGGGCGCGTTCCACTGGTGGATCTGCTGCAACAGCGGCGACCCGCCCGCGCGCCTCAGCGCCGGGGGTGCGGAGATGGTGGGGCGGACGGGACTTGAACCCGTGACCGATGGGTCACGCGCCCGCCTCGTCGACCTGTCAGACTACCGCCGCCGATCCCGTCGGATGGTGGCCGGTTACCCCGCATAGCCCATCGGGGTCACCCCAAGGACTAGCCCTCTCCCCGTTGCTTCGCTCCGCTGAGAAACTGCGACCATGCGGCGTCACCTAGAGGATTTCGCGGTGGCGTTGCGCGCCGCTCGAAGAGCGGAAACGACGATCAACGCCCGATTGGGCGACCTCCGACGGTTCGAAGACGCGACCGGCTGCGAAGACGCAGCGGGAGCATCGGTCAAGGAGCTGCGGTCATACCTCGCTGACCTCGCCGTCTCTCGTCGGCCCGAGTACGTGAAACGGGTCCGCTCAAGCTTCCGCGTCTTCTTCGGGTGGCTGCACGCCGAGGGGCTGCGCGATGACAACCCCGCATCAATGCTCGCGGCGATCTCGATTCCACGCGAGGTGCGACGCCTTCCCGCGCCCGAAGACCTCGTCCATCGCGCCGCCGCTGCAAAGCAGTCCA
>JAAYAS010000118.1 GCA_012719255.1 Microbacteriaceae bacterium
ACGAGCCCGAGGAGGTGCAGATCGATCAGAACGACCTGAAGATCGACGTGTACCGCTCGTCCGGCCCCGGCGGCCAGTCGGTGAACACCACCGACTCGGCGGTGCGCATCACGCACCTCCCCACCGGCATCGTCGTGTCGATGCAGAACGAGAAGTCGCAGATCCAGAACCGCGCCGCCGCGATGCGCGTGCTGCAGGCCCGACTGCTCGCGAAGCAGCAGGAGGAGCAGGCCGCGGCCGAGTCCGACCTGCGCGCCTCGCAGATCCGGTCGATGGACCGCTCGGAGCGCATCCGCACGTACAACTTCCCCGAGAACCGCATCGCCGACCACCGCACCGGCTACAAGGCCTACAACCTCGACGCGGTGATGGACGGCGCGCTCGGCCCGGTCATCGAATCGGCGGTGCACGCCGACGAAGAGGCCCGGCTGCAGTCGCTCTCCGAGGCCTGAGGGACACGGGGAGGCCCAGGGGATCACGGGCGGCGCCGCGGCGCCGCGAGCACCGCGACGGCGGCGACGGGGTCAGATGACCCAGTCGCCGCCGTCGCGGCTCGCGCGCGGATCGCGCGCGCGGTTCTTCGCGGGGATGCCGACGAGCACCGCGCCGGCCGGCGCCGAGCTCGTCACCACGGCGTTCGCGCCGATGCGCGCGCCGTCGCCGATCTCGATCGGGCCGAGCAGCTTCGCGCCGGCCCCGATGAGCACCCGGTCGCCGATCGTCGGGTGCCGCTTCACCTTCTTCGTCGACACGCCGCCGAGCGTGACGCCGTGGTAGATCACGCAGTCGTCGCCGATCTCGGCGGTCTCGCCGATCACGACGCCCATGCCGTGATCGATGAACAGGCGCTTGCCGATGCGGGCGCCCGGATGGATCTCGATGCCGCTGAGGAAGCGGCTCAGCTGCGACACCGCCCGGGCGGCGAACTTGCCGCCCGGGCGCTGCCAGAGCAGATGCGCGAGCCGATGCCACCACACCGCGTGCAGCCCCGAGTAGTTGACGACGATCGAGAGCTTCGAGCGCGCCGCGGGATCGCCGACGCGCACCGCGTGGATGTCCTCCCGCACATCGCGGAAGAACGCGTCGACGCGGCTGCGGCGCGGAGCGGTGGAGCGGGTCATGCGATCAGTTCGCCTCGCGGAGGTCGTCGAAGAGCACACTCGAAAGATACCGCTCGCCGGTGTCGGGGATGACCACGACGATGTTCTTGCCCGCGTACTCGGGGCGCTTCGCGAGCTCGAGCGCGGCCCAGAGGTTCGCGCCGGCCGAGATGCCCGCGAAGATGCCCTCCTTCGCGGTGAGCTCGCGCGAGACGCGCACCGAGTCCTCGAGCGTCGCGTCGAAGACCTCGTCGATCACCGACTGGTCGAGGATCTCGGGCACGAAGTTCGCGCCGATGCCCTGGATCTTGTGCGGGCCCGCCTTGCCCTCGGTGAGCAGCGGCGAGTCCTTCGGCTCGACGGCGACGATGCGCACCTCGGGCTTGCGCTCCTTCAGCACCTGGCCGACGCCGGTGATGGTGCCGCCGGTGCCGATGCCCGCGACGAACGCGGCGATGTCGCCGTCGGTGTCGTTCCAGACCTCCTCGGCGGTGGTCTCGCGGTGGATCTCGACGTTCGCCGCGTTCTCGAACTGGCTCGCGAGGATCGAGTTCGGCGTCGACGCCTGGATCTCGGCGGCCTTCGCGACCGCGCCCTTCATGCCCTCCGGGCCCGGGGTGAGCACGAGCTCGGCGCCGAAGGCGCGCATGAGCTGGCGGCGCTCGAGCGACATCGTCTCGGGCATCGCGATGACGACGCGGTAGCCGCGGGCGGCGCCGATCGCGGCGAGCGCGATGCCGGTGTTGCCCGAGGTGCCCTCGACGATGGTGCCGCCGGCCTGCAGCGCGCCCGAGCGCTCCGCGGCGCGGACGATGCCCCAGCCGAGGCGGTCCTTCACGCTCGAGGCGGGGTTCGTGAACTCGAGCTTCGCGAGCACGTTCGCGTCGGTCTCGTTGATGCGGTTCAGGCGCACGAGCGGCGTGCCGCCGATCACCTCGGTAATGTCGCTGTAGATCTTCTCGGCCATCGGCCTGCCTTTCGGTGGGGATCCCTTCGGGGGACGAACGACCGCAATGCTGTCACCCGCATCGCGCGCATCGCACGGCCCGTCGTCATCCAACGTCACGGAGTTACGAACTATGTCCGAACCGCTGCCCGCCGATCCGCGCGCGCTCGTCCGGCGCGTCGCCGAGCGGCTCGCCCCGGCCCGCTTCGACGCCCCCGAGCGCGAGGCGCAGGCGCTCGTCGCGGCGGTGCTCGACCGCACCCCCGGCGAACTCGAGCTCGACGGACTGCTCGGCCGCCGCATCCCCGCCGCCGACGCCGCCCGGGTGCTCGCCGCCGCCGCCCGCCGCGCCCGGCGCGAGCCGCTGCAGCACCTCGTCGGCCGCGCGCCGTTCCACGGGCACGACCTCGCGGTCGGGCCGGGCGTGTTCGTGCCGCGGCCCGAGACCGAGCTGCTCGTCGAGGCGGCGCTCGCGCGGCTCGCGCCGGCCCGGGCGGATGCGCGGCCGCGCGTCGCCGACCTCGGCGCCGGCTCCGGGGCCATCGCGATCGCGATCGCCGCGGCCCGGCCCGACGCCCGCGTGCTCGCCCTCGAGGCCTCGCCCCGGGCGTGGCCGTGGCTGCGGCGGAACCTCCGCGCGCACGCCCCGGGCGCGGAGCCGCGCTTCGGCGACTGGCGGCAGCAGCTCGAGGCCGAGCCCGACGGGGACTTCGCCCTGCTCGTGTCGAACCCGCCCTACGTGCCGACGCGCGAGATCCCCGCCGACCCCGAGGTGCGCCGGCACGACCCCGAGCCCGCGCTCTACTCCGGCGCCGACGGGCTCGACGAGATCCGCCGCATCGCCGGCGCCGCGCGCCGCCTCCTCGCCCCGGGCGGGCACGTGCTCGTCGAGCACACCGAGCGGCAGGGCGCCGCGACCCGCGCGGTGCTCGAGTCCGCCGGCCTCGTCGACGCCGCGACGCTCGCCGACCTCACCGGCCGCGACCGCATCACCCTCGCCCGCGCCGGAGCGGTCGGGCGGCGGGGTCCCTGCGACTAGACTGGCCCCTGCTATGAGTGAAGTGCACGACCTGTCGGAGTCGACCCAGCTGCTCGCCGGCCTGCGCGAGGCGCGCGCCGCGATCGGCCGCGGGGAGCCCGTGGTGATCCCCACCGACACCGTCTACGGCATCGCCGTCGACGCCTTCGACCCCGAGGCCGTGAACCGCCTGCTCGAGGCGAAGGGCCGCACGCGGCAGTCGCCGCCGCCCGTGCTCGTCGCCTCGACGGCCGCGCTCGACGCGCTCGCCGAGCACATCCCCGACGAGATCCGCGCGCTCTTCGACGAGTTCGCGCCGGGCCCGCTCACCGTCATCCTGCCCTCGCAGCCGAGCCTGCAGTGGGACCTCGGCGACGCGCACGGCACCGTCGCGCTCCGCATCCCCGACCACCCGATCGCGCTCGAGCTGCTCCGCGAGACCGGCCCGCTCGCGGTGTCGAGCGCGAACCGGCACGGCGAGCCCGCGCCCGCGACCGCGCAGGCCGCCGTCGAGCAGCTCGGCGACCGCGTCGCCCTCTACCTCGACGCCGGCGAGGTCGGCGGCGCGCCCTCGACGATCATCGACGCGACCGGCCTCGCGGCCGCCGCGCCGTTCGCCGCGCCCGGCGGCGACGAGCCCGCCGACCCCGCGGTCGGCGGGGTGCGCATCGTGCGCCAGGGCGCGCTCGAGCGCGCCGTGCTCGCCGACCGGCTCGGCGAGCTGCTCGCCGACGACGAGGACGCTGCGTGCGACAGTACGCCCTGATCATCGTCATCGCGGCGGCGGTCTCGTTCTTCGCCTGCTGGGCCATCTACCGCGTCGCGATGCGGCGGGGCTGGCACCCCGAGATCCGGGAGCGCGACGTGCACCGCACGCCGAAGCCGCGGCTCGGGGGAGCGGGCAT
>JAAYAS010000119.1 GCA_012719255.1 Microbacteriaceae bacterium
CACCGTCGGCGCCGAGATCGACACCGCCCGCCTCGCCGAGGCGCTCGCCGACGGGGCCGCCGGGCCCGCGGCCGGCGTCGAGCCCGCGGCCGCCCCGGAGCCCGAGGTCGACCCGCACGCGAACCCGCCGATCATCGCCGACGGCGAGCTGCTCGCCCTCGCCGAGGGCCGCCACGGCGGCCCGCACGGCGTGCTCGGCCAGCACCGCTGGGGCGCGTCGGGCGAGCACCTCGTCTACCGGGTGCGCCGCCCGCTCGCGAAGTCGGTCGCGGTGCTCGTCGGCGACGGCGCCGAGCGCGTCGAGCTCGAGCACGTCGCCCACGGCATCTGGGAGGGCGTGCGCCGCGACGCCGACGTCGACGACTACCGCGTCGAGACGCGCTACGACGACGGCGTGCCGCACACCGCCGACGACCCGTACCGCTACCTGCCGTCGATCGGCGACATGGACCTCTACCTCTTCGGCGAGGGCCGTCACGAGCGCCTCTGGCACGTGCTCGGCGCCCACGTGCGCGAGCACTGGGGCACGAACCGCGCCGAGCAGGGCACCGCGTTCGCGGTGTGGGCGCCGCACGCCCAGGCGGTGCGCGTCACCGGCTCGTTCAACGGCTGGGACGGCGCGCAGCACGCGATGCGCCGGCTCAACGCGCTCGGCGTCTGGGAGCTGTTCGTGCCCGGCGCCGGCGTGCACGAGACCTACAAGTTCCAGATCCTCACCCGCTCGGGCGAGTGGATCGACAAGGCCGACCCGATGGCGCTCCACGCCGAGCGGCCGCCGCACACCGCCTCGGTGGTGTCGGCGCCGACCGCGCACGAGTGGGGCGACGACGAGTGGATGCGCACGCGCTCGGAGCGCGACCCGCACAACTCGCCGATGAGCGTGTACGAGCTCCACGTCGGCTCGTGGCGGCCGGGCCTCGGCTACCGCGAGCTCGCCGACGAGCTCATCGCCTACCTCGACGAGACCGGCTTCACGCACGTCGAGTTCATGCCCCTCGCCGAGCACCCCTTCGGCGGCTCGTGGGGCTACCAGGTCACCGGCTACTACGCGCCCACCTCGCGCTTCGGTTCGCCCGACGACCTCCGCCACCTCATCGACCGGCTCCACCGCGCCGGCTACGGCGTGCTCATGGACTGGGTGCCCGGCCACTTCCCGAAGGACTCGTTCGGCCTCGCGCGCTTCGACGGCGAGGCGGTCTACGAGCACCCCGACCCGCGGCTCGGCGAGCAGTCCGACTGGGGCACGCTCGTGTTCGACTTCGGCAACTCGCAGGTGCGCAACTTCCTCGTCGCGAACGCGCTCTACTGGCTCGAGGAGTTCCACATCGACGGCCTGCGCGTCGACGCGGTCGCCTCGATGATCTACCGCGACTACTCGCGCGACGAGTGGATCCCGAACCGCGACGGCGGCCGCGAGTACTACGAGGCGATCGACTTCCTCAAGGAGGTCAACGCCACCGCCTACAAGCTCTACCCGGGCGTCGTGATGATCGCCGAGGAGTCGACGAGCTTCCCCGGCATCACCCGCCCGACCGACTGGGGCGGCGTCGGCTTCGGCCTGAAGTGGAACATGGGCTGGATGAACGACAACCTCCGCTACATCGAGCGCGATCCCGTGCACCGCGCCTGGCACCACGGCGAGCTCACGTTCTCGTTCGTCTACGCCTGGAGCGAGCAGTTCATGCTGCCGATCTCGCACGACGAGGTCGTGCACGGCAAGGGCGCGATGTTCGCGAAGATGCCCGGCGACGACTGGCAGAAGGCCGCGAACCTGCGGCTGTTCTACTCGTACCAGTGGGGCCACCCCGGCAAGCAGCTGCTGTTCATGGGCCAGGAGTTCGGCCAGCCCACCGAGTGGAACGAGGAGCGCGGCCTCGACTGGTGGCTGCTCGAGAACCCGACCTTCGCGGGCGTGCAGCGCTACGTGAGCGAGCTGAACAAGCTCTACCGCGAGCACCCGGCGATGTGGCGGCTCGACAACGACCCCGCCGGTCTGCAGTGGATCTCGGGCGAGGACTCGGGCAACTCGCTCCTCTCGTTCGTGCGCCGCGACGGCGAGGGCGACGAGGTCGTGTGCGTGTTCAACTTCTCGAACCAGGCCCTCGAGGGCTACCGCATCGGCCTCCCGAACGGCGGCGCCTGGCGCGAGGCGCTCTCGAGCGACGACATCTGGTTCGGCGGCTCGGGCGTGCGCAACGAGCGCGTGCACGCCGCCCTCGAGCCGCACCACGGCTTCGACCACTCGGCCGAGCTGCGCATCCCGCCGCTCGGCGCGGTGTTCCTCGTGCGGGCCTAGGCCCCGCCCGGTCGCCCGCGGCGGCCCGGCACGACCGCGCCCCGGTCATCCTCCTCGGATGACCGGGGCGCGGTCGTTCTCGCGGGCGCGGGCGGCCGGGGCGCGCGCGGCTACGCGAACAGCAGGCTCGTGAGGCGCTGCCGGGCGCGGCCGACGCGGGCGTCCTCGTTGCCGACGACGTCGAAGAGCTCGAGCAGGCGCTCGCGCACGCGCGTGCGGCCGTCGTCGTCGGTCTTCGGGTAGAGGGTCAGCAGGCGGTCGAAGGCGTCGTCGACGTGGCCGCCCGAGAGGTCGAGATCGGCGACGTCGAGCTGCGCGTCGACGTCGACCGGGTTCGCGGCGGCGCGCTCGCGGATCTCGGGCATGGTGCGGCCCTGCAGGCGCGCGAGGAGGCTCACCTGGGCGAGGCCGACCTTCGCGTCGTCGTCGCCGGGCTGCTCGTTGAGCGCCTGCTGGTAGGCGGCCTTCGCCGCCTCGATGTCGCCGCGCTCGAGGGCGTCGCGCGCCTCCTGGTGCAGCGGCGGCAGCGGCGCCTCCTCGGGCACGGGCGCCTCCGCGGCGCCGTCGATCGCCACGCGGCCGTCGAGGCCGCGCGAGGCGGCGGCCTGCAGCAGCTCGCCGACGAGCGCCTCGATCTGCTCGCGGGGCTGGTTGCCCTGGAAGAGCGGCATCGGCTGGCCGCCGAACAGCGCGAGCACCTGCGGCTGCTGGCCGAGCTGCGGGTTCGCGTCGAGGTCGATGCGCAGCAGCACGGTGCGGCCGCCGGCGGCGCGCACCACGTCGGCGAGCACCGGCGACAGGGCCTGCGCCTCGCTCGACCAGGCGGCGTGCATCTCGACGAGCACCGGCATCCGCATCGACAGCTGCGCGAACTGGTCGAGCTCGCCGGGACCGCCGTCGATCACCGCGTCGGGGAGCGTGGCGAGAGCGCCCTCGGCGCCGGGCGCCGACGGCACCGCCGGGGCCTCGGGATGCGCGGGGCCCGCCTGCTCGGCGCGGTCGCGGCGCAGCGCGCTGAGGTCGTGCGCGCCGCTCGAGCCCGCGGGTGCGGGCTGCTGGGGTTCGGGGGTGGGGGTGAGGTCGTCAGCCACCGATGTTCGCCTCCTCCTGGGTGAGTTCCCGGGCGTCGGTCATGGTCTGACTCGCGCCGAGGTAGATGATGCCGCCGCTGCCGGCGGTGGGCACGTAGAAGAGCACCTGGTCGGTGTAGGTGCGCTCGAAGCCGAACGCCGAGGTCTCGACGCCGGCGAGGGCCGCGGTGCGGCCGGCCATGGTGATGCGCGAGCGGTCGTTGACCGCCGTGATCGTCTCGCGCTCGGTGATCGACACCGCGATGATCGCGCCGCCGTCGAGGGTGGAGATGCCGATCGGCGGGGTCGACGAGGCCGCGTACGCGAAGTCCATCGTCGCGACCTCGGGGTCGAGCTTCGCCTGCTCGCCGTCGCGGTAGTCCTTGTCGACGAGGTCGCGGAGCAGGTCGTTCTCGGCGCTGAACAGTTCGGCGTGCTCCGAGGCGTCGCCCTTCGCGATCACGTCGGCGTACGCCGCGGCGAGCTCGTCCGGCGCGATCGCGAGATCGCCCGCGACCGCGTCGAGCGGCGCCGCGCCGATGTCGGTCGGCGCGGCCTAGGGCAGCGTGACGCCCGGGGCGAGCTGCACGAGCGAGTGCACCCGGTAGGGGTCGCGCGGCGTCTCCTGCTGCAGTGTCACCGCGAACGGCGCGCTCGACGAGGCGCCGTCGGCGGTCGCCTCGACGACGGCGACGACGACGCGCGGCCATTCGTCGGTGGCGGCCGGCACGACGTACACCGGCGCCCCGGTCGGGAACGGCACCGGGCCGGCGAGCTCGCCGTCGGCGCGCTGCGCCTCGTAGAGGGCGGCGCGCTCGGCGAGGGCGTCGCCCGCGAAGCGGGCGTCGAGGCCGTCGGTCTCGCGCTGCTCGTCGGCGGTCGCCGCGACCTCGCCGGCGTCGGCGATGATCTCGGCGACCTTCTCGTCGGTGAGCGCGGGCAGATCGGCGCCCTCGTCGAGGATCGCGGCATCGGCGGTCGAGGTCGGCGTGCCGGTCGGGGCGACGTCGGCGCCGGTCCACGACTGCGGCCAGTACTGCGGCGCGCAACCGGCGAGGACGAGCGCGCCGGCGAGCGCGATCGGCGCCATGAAGAACGTGCGCTTCGGGGCCGAGGCGCGGTTGCGGCCGCGCGGTCGGCGCCACTTCGACTCGTCGTCGTCGGCGGGTGCGGGCGCGGCCTGCTCCGTCTCGGCGGCCTGGGCCGTCTCGGCAGTCGGCTCCGGCTCGGCGGCCGGCTCCGGCTCGACGAAGGGCTCGCGCTCGGGCTCGGCGGTCGGCTCGGGCTCCGCCTCCACGGCCCGTGCATCCACGGCCTCCGCAGGCGCGGCCTCCGCAGGCGCGGGCTCCGCGGGCGCGGCCCACGCATCCTCCGCCACGACGGGCTCGGTCGCGACGGGCTCCGCATCCACGGTCGGCGCGTCCGCCGCGTCCTCGGGTGCAACGACCGCCGCCTCGAGGTCGGCGCGCGCTCCGGTCTCGGCGCCGGCGGCGACGCCGTTCGCGGGCGCCCAGGTCTCGTCGAGCGGCTCCGGCACCTCGGTGTCGGGCTCGCGGCCGGCGTCCTCGGCGCCGGCGGCCTCGGCCGCGGCGCGGCGCTCCTCGGCGGTCGGCAGCGTGATCATGTCGGTGTGGAGCGGCTCGTCGTCGTCGTGCTCGGGCTCGAAGGGCGTCGTCACGTCGAGCTCGGGGGTGTCGTCGACATCGATCCACGTCACCGCCGACCAGGTCTCGGGCTCGTCGACGCCGTCGTCGGCGGGCTCGGCGAGCGGCTCGAGCGCGGGCTCGGGGTCGACCGGCATGAACTCGGCGTCGCGCCGCACGCGCCGGCGGTGCAGCAGCGCCCAGGCGAGCAGCCCCCCCGCGATGAGCAGCGCGAGCGCACCCGCGACGAGCAACGGGCCCGACCAGGGCGCGTAGCCGCCGTGCGGCCAGGTCACCGACAGCGCCGGCGGCGCCGGCTCGGTGCCGTCGCTCGCGATGAGCATCGAGTAGCCCGGTGCGACGACGGTGTCGAACGACAGCGCGCCCTCGCCCTCGCGCACCTCGATCCACAGGTCGCTCACCGCCGGGTCGGGCGCCGACTCCTCGGCGCCCGCGGGCGAGAACGCGAGCGGCTCGCGGCCATCGTCGATCGCCGCGGTGTCGACCGCGACGCGGTCGTGGCGGGTGTCGCCGATCCATGCGGCGACATCGTCCTCGCGGCCCACGGCCACGGTGATGCGGCCGTCGCCGCCGATCTCGATGTGCTGGGTGCCGGCGTGGCTCGCGAGCGTCTCGCCGGTGACCACGACGAGCGGGGCGCCCGAGGAGGTCGTGCCCGATGCGGTGATGCTCGTCACCTTCGAGGCCTCCGCGAACTGCAGCGCGCCGACGACGAGCATCACGAGCCCCGCGACGGCCGCGAGCACGGACAGGATGAATCGCACGTCGTCTCCTTCTGACGGAACCTCGCGATCAGCGTGCCGATCGCGGCGCTTCCCGCTCACCTTCCTCAGAAACTCGGATGCGCCAGTGTATCCCAGGGCGCCCCGGCGGCCCCTGCGACGCACGGCGGAGCCCCCGCCGCACTCCCGATCGCGGCCAGGTCGGCGCGCCCTCGACGACTAGACTGGCGTGCATCCCTTGCGAGCCGCGCCCGCGCGCGCTCCTCCGCCTCACCGCCCTGGAGGTACCCGGCCCGTGGACAGCTTCAACTTCAGCCCGAGCATGCGCGGATACGCCCGTGAGGAGGTCGACGCCGCGGTGGCCGAGCTGCAGCGCCGGCTCTCCGACACCCAGCAGGCGCGCCAGCGCGCCGAGCGCGAGGCGCACGAGCAGCAGCAGCGGGCGGAGCGCCTCGAGCGCGAGCTGCGCGAGTCCGACTCCCCCACCTACGCGGGGCTCGGCACGAAGCTCGCCGGCACCCTCGCCACCGCCGAGGAGCAGGCCGAGCGGCTCGTGTCGGAGGCGAACCGCCAGGCCGACCGCATTCGCGCCGAGGCGCAGCAGGCGGCGCTGAAGATCCACGAGGATGCGAACGACTACGCCGAGCGCGTCACCTCCGAGGCCGACCTCTCGGCCCGCCGCGTCGCCTCGGAGGCGCAGTCGACGGCCGACCAGCTCGTCGAGAACGCGACGCAGGAGGCCGAGCTCACGCGCCTCAACCAGGAGCGCGAGATCGAGTCGGTGAAGGACCAGATCACCGCCGAGCTGCGCGAGCTGCGCCACGCCACCGATCGCGAGATCGCCGCCGCGCAGGCCGAGTCGACCGAGCGCATCGCCCGCGAGCGCCAGCAGCACGAGCAGGAGCTCGCCGACGCGCTCGCGAAGCTCGCCGACGAGCAGCGCCGCTTCGAGGACCACCGCCTCTCGACGACCCGCGCCCTCGACGAGGCCCGCGAGGCCTTCGACCGCGAGCAGGTCGAGCGCCGCAACGCCCTCGAGCGCGAGCTCGGCGAGCGCCGCGCCGCCCAGGAGGCCGAGCTCGGCGAGGCCGAGGCGAAGTTCGCCCGCGAGACCACCGCCGCTCGCGAGGCGCTGAACGCCGAGCTGAGCCGCCTGCGCGCCGAGGCCGACACCGACCTCACCACCGCCCGCGCCGCGCTCGAGCGCCAGCTCGCCGCCGACCGCGAGACCACCGACCGCGAGCTCGCCGAGGCCCGCTCGACGACCGAGATCGAGCTCGCCGAGCTTCGCGCCGGCCTCGACCGCGAGCTCGCCGAGGAGCGGCAGCGCACCACCGCCGAGCTCGCCGAGCTGCGCGAGCGCACCCTCCGCGAGCTCGCCGAGGCCCGCAGCGCCCAGGAGGTCGAGCTCGCCGCCGAGCGCAACGAGTTCGAGCAGCAGCTCGTCGCCGCCGGCCGCAACGCCGAGGCCGCCGCGAAGCGGATGATCGACGAGGCCACCGAGCAGCTCGCCGACCTCAACCAGCGCAGCGAGCAGGTGCGCCGCGAGTCGGGTCGCATCACCGCCGATGCCCGCAAGCGCGCGCAGGAGACGATCCAGTCGGCCGAGCGCCAGGCCGCGAACCTCCTCGAGAACTCGAACCGGCAGGCGCGCGAGCGCGCCCGCGAGCTCGAGACCCGCACCACCCAGCAGATGGAGGAGGCCGAGCGCCGCCTCGGCGTGATCCGCGACGAGCGCGACGAGATCGCCGGCTACCTCGAGCAGATGCGCGCGGTGTTCCAGCAGTTGAACATCCCGGCGCCGCGGTTCGCCGGCGACGAGGAGGCCGACGAGGTCGGGGCCGAGTCCGACGCCGAGGCGCCCGCCGAGCCGGAGGCCGACGGCGACGACCGCGCCGGCGACGAGGCCGGGCCCCGCCCGGCGGGCGACGCAGGCTGACCATGCTGAACGACAGCCCGTTCCGGGTAGGGTTCGTCGGCGCCATCGGCGTGCTGCTCGCGATCATGCTCGCCGGCATGGTCGCCTCGCTGTCGACGGTGCTCACCTACATCGGCGCGGCGCTCTTCCTCGCGCTCGGCTTCGAGCCGCTCATCGCGTGGCTCGAGCGGCGCCGCTGGCCCCGCGGCGTCGCCATGCTCACGGCGATCACCGCCGTGCTCGGCATCGGCGCGCTCGTCGTCTGGGCGATCGTGCCGCAGGTGACGCAGCAGGTGAACGAGTTCACGGTGCGCTACGGCGCGATCGTCACCGAGCTGATGACCTCGAACATCGTCGAGTGGCTGCAGTCGACCTTCCCCGCGCTCGACGTGCCGACGCTCATCGCCGAGGGCTCGGCGTGGCTGCAGCGCAACGCCGGATCGATCACCGGCGGCGTGCTCCAGGTCGGCGTCGGCATCGTCAACGCGCTGTTCGGCACGCTCATCGTCTTCATCCTGATGATCTACTTCGTCACCTCGATGAACTCGGTGAAGCGCGCCTTCTACCAGCTCGCCCCGGCCTCGAAGCGGCCCCGCATCGCCGAGCTCACCGAGGCGGTCACCGGCTCGGTGGGCAAGTACGTGGTCGGCCAGATCGGCCTCGCGAGCATCAACGGCGTGCTGAGCTTCGTGTTCCTCAGCATCATCGGCGCCTCGATGCCGGCGGTGTTCGCGGTGCTCGCCTTCCTCGGCTCGCTCATCCCGATGGTCGGCACGATCAGCGCATCGACGATCATCGTGCTCGCGCAGCTGCTCCTCAACGACCCCGGCTCGGCGACCTGGTGGGTCGCCGCGACCTACTACCTCGTCTACATGCAGGTCGAGGCCTACGTGATCTCGCCGCGCATCATGTCGAGCGCCGTGAAGATCCCCGGCGCGATCGTCGTCATCGCGGCGCTCACCGGCGGCACCCTGCTCGGCCTGCTCGGCGCGCTCATCGCGATCCCGGTGGCCGCGAGCCTGCTGATCATCGTGCGCGAGGTCGTCGTCCCGCACCAGAACGAGCACTGAGCGCGCCCGCCCCGCCGCTCCCCCGCCATCCGCCGCCCTCGGCGCGCCGGGTCAGGCCGAGCGCCAGCAGGGCGCGTGCCAGTGCCGTCGGTCGGCGAGCGCCGACTCGTCGCCCATGATGCTGTCGGCCCGCCAGACGGCGACGTGCGCGACGCCGATGCCGACGTCGCGGCCGCAGCCCGGGCAGATGCAGGTCTTCTGCGCCCGCTCGGGGCGGATCGGCTGCACGGTGTACTGGATGCCGCGGCGGGTCTCGACGCGCCGGGCGCCGCCCATCAGCCGCTCGACGTCGAGCGGCACGTGCTCGGCGGCGTGCTTCGACGTCCGCCGCCGCTGATCGCCGCGACGGGAGCGGGAGCGGTTCGAGCGGGCCATGCCGGCCAGTGTAGCCAGCCGCGCGGACGGCGCCGCGGCGCCGGGCGCCCTCGTCGCCCGGCCGCGCCCGGCGCGCCGGAGCGATCGCCCGGCAGGGCCCGGAAACGGCGCGACGCGGGCCCGGCTCGCGCTCTCGGGCCCGCGTCGACGAGGGGTCGCGGGATGCTCGGGGTCTAGTACCAGCCGTTGCCCTGCGTGAACTTGAAGTCGTAGGCGCCGCACGGCGAGCCGTACACGCCGACCATGTAGTCGATCGACCAGGCGATCTGGGTGGCGGGGTTCGTCGCCCAATCGGCGCCGTGCGAGGCCATCTTGCTGCCGGGCAGGGCCTGCGGGATGCCGTAGGCGCCCGAGTACGGGTTCTGGGCGTAGGGGTTCCAGCCCGACTCCTGCGAGATGATCGCGTCGTAGCAGCCCCACTGGTCGGCCATGCCGCGCGCGGCGAGCATGCTCTGCGCGATGCCCTGCGGCGACTCGCCGGTGTAGGTGCCGCCGCCGGTCGGGTACTCGGGCTCCGAGGCGCCGGTGCCGGCCGACTCGTCGGCGCCGGTGGACTCCCACTCGCCCTCGTCCGGCTCGGACGCGGGCTCCGGCGCGGGCTCCGGCTCGGGCTCGGGCTCGAGCTCGAGGCTCACCTGCTCGTCGCGCTGCGGCGCGGCGGCCTCGACGAGGCTCGCCTGGAAGGTCTGGGGCTGGGCGGCGGCGAGCTCGGCCACGCTGGGGAGCTCGACGGCGGCCGCCTGGGCCGGGGGCTGCACGATCGACGACTGCACGACGCCGGTGAGCGCGAGGCCCGCGACGGCGCAGCCGGCGACGACGCTCGCGATGGCGCGCTTGCGACGGGCCGCCAGCAGGACGGCGGGCTTCGGGGCGCGGATGGCTCCGGTGCGCTGCATCATGTCGGGTTCGCCTCTCGTCGGAAGAACAACGTCACCAACGATAACGGAATGATCACAGAAGGGCAACGGATTCATCGCACGATGGATCGGCCCGCAGGCGTCCCGGGGCCAGTGCCGATCAGCGGATGGCGAGCATCACGTCGACGAGCGCGTCGATGAGCAGGTCGACCTGCCCCTCGTCGTACCCGCGCCGCTTCGGCGTGAACGCGACGCCGCGCGCCTCGCGCAGCGTCATCGAGCTCTGGCCGCGGAGGAACGACTCGACCCGCTCGCAGAACTCGTCGACCTCGGCGACGGCGTAGCCGCGCTGGAACGCGCTCACCCGCTCGAAGCGGTCGCCGGCGGGGCGCTGCACGCGCTTGAGCACGGCGCGGGCGGCGTCCTTCGTCTCGGCGAGATAGGCGTCCTTGCCCATCTCCGCGATGCGCTCCTCGCGCTCGCGCACGGCCACCGCATCCTCGAGCCGCTCGAGGGCGGCGTCGACGTGCGGCGCCGAGTAGCCCTGCTTGCGCATCGTGAACGCGGTGTGCCGGATGCTCTTCGCCGTGAGCCGCTTGCCGCCCGAGCCGTTGTCGAAGTTCTCGTACCGCTCGCGCGCGACGCGCAGGGCGCGGTCGACCTCGGCGCGGTCGTAGCCGAACTGTCCGCGGGGCGCTTTGGGGAATGGGGCTGGCGCAGTCACGTCACCATTGTGCCCCATCGCCGACGGACGGTCAGCCGAGGCGCCCGGCGAGGTCGGTGAGCGGCGTCGACCAGAAGTAGAGCGCGAACGCCATGGCGCCCGAGGGGAGCATCGAGTCGAGCCGGTCGAAGAAGCCGCCGTGGCCCGGCAGCCAGTTCGACATGTCCTTCACCCCGAGGTCGCGCTTCACCATCGACTCGCTGAGGTCGCCGGCGACCGCCGTCACGGTGATCGTCGCGCCCATGATGACGCCGAACCACCAGGGCAGCTCGAGGATGAACAGGCACGCGACCACGGCCATCCCGATCGAGGCGAGCCCGCCGCCGATGATGCCCTCCCAGGTCTTGCCGGGGCTGATGCGCGGGGCGAGCTTCGTGCGCCCGAAGCGCATGCCGGTCGCGTAGGCGCCGGTGTCGACGCAGATGACGACGAGGATGAACGCGAGCACCCACAGCTCGCCGCGCGGCTGGGCGGCGAGCATCACCGTGAACGAGCCGAGGAACGTCGCGTAGAACTGCACGAACGCCGCCGACGAGGCGTCGACGACGAGCGATTCGCGCGAGAGCCGGGCCCGCAGCCGGGCCGCGTCGACGACGCGCCAGAGCACGACCACGACGAGCCCGCCGAGCAGCGCGAACCACTGGCCGGCCGGGCCCGTGAAGAAGGCGATCGGCACCACCGCGGCGGCGGCGAGCGCCGACGGCACGCGGGGCACGTGCCGGCCCGAGGCGCGCATCGCGGTGGCGAGCTCGACGACGAGCAGCACGACGAGCGCGGTGCCGAAGAGCACGAACCAGCGCTCGTCGAACAGCAGCGACGCGACCGCGAGCCCGCCGAGGAGCACCGCGACGCCGATCGCGCTGAACAGGTTGCGCCCGGAGCGCTCGTTGACGCGCGCGTTGATGCGCCGCACCCGGGCGGCGATGCGCTGCGCGTCGGAGACCGGGACGACGCCGGGCGCCGCGGTTCCGACGCCCTCGGCGAGCGGACCGGCGGGGTCGACGAAGGGCGGGACGACGAGTTCCTCGTCGCCCCGCCCTCGCTGATCGTCGTTCGGCGCCATCCGCGGAGGTCCCGTGGCTCAGACCTCGAGCAGGTCGGCTTCCTTGGCCTTCAGCGCGTCGTCGATGCGGTCGACGAACTGCTTCGTGAGCTTGTCGAGCTCCTTCTCGGCGCGGGCGACGTCGTCCTCGCCGACCTCCGAGACGAGCGCGTCGAGGTCGGTCTTCGCCTTGCGGCGCACGTTGCGCACGGCGATGCGCGCCTCCTCGGCGCGGTCGCGGGCGAGCTTGACGTACTCCTGGCGGCGCTCCTTGGTGAGCTCGGGCATGACCACGCGGATGAGGTTGCCGTCGTTGTTCGGGTTCACGCCGAGGTTCTGCTGGGCGACGATCGCCTTCTCGATCTCCTTCAGCGCCGACTTGTCGTAGGGCGTGATGACGAGCATCCGCGCCTCGGGCACCTGCAGCGAGGCGAGCTGGCCGAGCGGCGTCGGGGTGCCGTAGTAGTCGACCGGGATGCGGTCGAACAGCGCCGGGTTGGCGCGGCCGGTGCGGATGGTGCCGAACTGCTCGTGGGCGTGCTCGACGGCGCGCTCCATCTTGTCGGTCGTCTCGGCGAGTACCTCGGAGATCACAGGGTGTCCTTTCGCTGCTGCGGTCGGCCCCATCCTACTTGCGGGCGGGCCGGGCCACGGCGGGTGGGCGGGCGGTTCGGGCGCGGGCGCGGGTCAGGCGACCTCGAGCTCGGCGACGTCGTTCGACACGAGCGTGCCGATGTCGTCGCCGCGCAGGGCGCGCTCGATGCTGCCCTCGGGGTGCATGCCGAACACGCGCATGTCCATGCGGTTGTCCATGCAGAGGCTGAACGCGGTCGAGTCGACGACCTTGAGGCCGCGCTGGAGCGCGTCCTGGTACGAGACGCGGCGGATGAGCTTCGCCTCGGGGTCGGCGTTCGGGTCGGCGGTGTAGACGCCGTCGACGCCGTTCTTCGCGACGAGCAGCACATCGGCGCGGATCTCGAGGGCGCGCTGGGCGGCGACGGTGTCGGTCGAGAAGTAGGGCAGGCCGGCGCCCGCGCCGAACACGACGACGCGGCCCTTCTCCATGTGGCGCTCGGCGCGCAGCGGGATGTAGGGCTCGGCGACCTGGCGCATCTCGATGGCCGACTGCACGCGGGCGGTGCCGCCGGCCTGCTCGAGGAAGTCCTGCAGGGCGAGGGCGTTCATCACGGTGCCGAGCATGCCCATGTAGTCGGCGCGGCCGCGGTCCATGCCGGCGTTCGCGAGCTGGGCGCCGCGGAAGAAGTTGCCGCCGCCGACGACGATCGCGATCTGCACGTCCTCGGCGGCGCGGGCGATCTCGCGGGCGATGTTCGTGAGCACCTCGGGGTCGACGCCGAGCTTCCCCCCTCCGAACGCCTCCCCCGAGAGCTTGAGCATGACGCGGCGGGGCTTGGGCTGGTGCGGGGACATGGCACTCCTGGATCGAGGGATCACGATGATGGGGTGAGCGGGCGGCTCGTGGCGGCGCGCTGCCGAAAGCCTAGTCCGCCGAGGCGGGGCGCGACCTCCGAACCGACGGCGGCGCGCGGACGCCGCCGCGGACGACGGAGGGGCCGGTGCCCTGCGGCACCGGCCCCTCCGTGGTTCGCGCGCGGAACGGCGCGAGGAGCGCGGACTACTCGGCGTCCTCGGCCGCGGCCTCGGCGCTCGCGCCGACCTTGATGCGGGCGAAGTCCGAGATCGTCAGACCGGCCTGCTCGGCGACCTGCTTGATGCTGAACTTCGGGTCGCGAGCGTACTCCTGCTCGTTGAGCACGATCTGCTTGAAGAACGCGCCGAGACGGCCCTCGACGATCTTCGGCAGCGCGGCCTCGGGCTTGCCCTCGGCGCGGGTGATCTCCTCGACGACGCGGCGCTCCTGATCGATGTCGGCCTGGGGCACGTCCTCGCGGTTGAGGTACGACGGGTTCGCGAAGGCGATGTGCTGCGCGATGCCGTGGGCGACGTCGGTGTCGTCGCCGGCGTAGCCGACGACCACGCCGACCTGCGGGGGCAGGTCGCTCGAGGTCTTGTGCAGGTAGATGTCGAACTTCTCGCCCTTCACCTGACGCACGTTGCTGAGCTCGAACTTCTCGCCGATGATCGCGGCGACGCCCTGGATGAGCTCGTCGACGGTCTGGCCGTTCGCGTCGGCGTCGAGCGCCTCGGTCGCGTTGGTCGCGCCGGCGGCGGCCACGGCCTCGAGCACCTGGTCGGCGAGCTCGATGAACTTCTCGCCCTTGGCGACGAAGTCGGTCTCGCAGTTGAGCTCGAGGATGGTGGCGGTGCCGTCGCCGTTCTCCTTGGCGACGATGAGGCCCTCGGCGGCCGAGCGGTCGGCGCGCTTGGCGTTGCCCTTCGCGCCCTTGAGGCGCAGCAGCTCGACAGCCTTCTCGAGGTCGCCGTCCGCGTCCTCCAGGGCCTTCTTCGTGTCGCTCAGGCCGGTGCCGAGCTGCTCGCGCAGCGCCTTGACGTCGGCGATCGTGAAGTTTGCCATGTGATGGTCTCCCTCTTCCGGACGGATCCGGATCCGTAGGCTTCGGTCTTAGTTGGTCTCGTCGGCGGCGGCCGGCGCGGCCTCAGTCTGCGCGGCCTCGGTGGCCGGCTCCTGAGCGGCCTCGGCCGGAGCCTCGGCGGTCTCGGCTGCGGCGGCGGGGGCCTCGGCCTCGGCGGCCTTCGCCTCGCCCTGCTTCAGCAGCTCGAGCTCCCACTCGGCGAGCGGCTCGGCCGCTGCGGCCGACTCGCCCGGCTTCTGGTGGCGCTGCATGAGGCCCTCGGCCGCGGCGTCGGCGACGATGCGGGTGAGGAGCGAGACCGAGCGGATCGCGTCGTCGTTGCCCGGGATCGGGTAGTCGACGTCGTCGGGGTCGCAGTTGGTGTCGAGGATGGCGATCACCGGGATGCCGAGCTTCTTCGCCTCGTCGATGGCGAGGTGCTCCTTGTTGGTGTCGACGACCCAGATCGCCGAGGGCGTGCGGGCCATGTCGCGGATGCCGCCGAGGGTCTTCTCGAGCTTGTCGCGCTCGCGGCGCTGGATCAGCAGCTCCTTCTTGGTGAAGCCCTGCGAGGTGTCCTCGAAGTCGACCATGTCGAGCTCCTTGAGGCGGTTGAGGCGCTTCTGCACGGTCTGGAAGTTCGTGAGGAGGCCGCCGAGCCAGCGCTCGTTGACGAAGGGCTGGCCGACGCGCTGCGCCTGCTCGGCCACGACCTCCTGGGCCTGCTTCTTCGTGC
>JAAYAS010000120.1 GCA_012719255.1 Microbacteriaceae bacterium
GCAACAGCCGCGTGACCGAGGGCGAGGCTGGCGGCATCACGCAGCATATCGGCGCGTATACCGTCAGCTGCAGCGGCCGCACGATCACGTTCATCGATACGCCGGGCCACGAGGCCTTCACTTCGATGCGCGCGCGCGGCGCACAGGTAACGGATATTGTCATCCTCGTCGTTGCGGCGGACGACGGCATCATGCCGCAGACCATCGAGGCGCTCAACCACGCGCAGGCGGCCGGCGTGCCGATCGTCGTCGCGGTGAACAAGATCGACGTCGAGGGCGCGAATCCCGACAAGGTGCGCGCGCAGCTCACCGAGTACGGGCTCATCGCCGAGGAGTTCGGCGGCGACACGATGTTCGTCAACGTGTCGGCGAAGCAGGGCACCGGCGTCAGCGACGTCATCGACGCGGTGCTGCTCACCGCCGACGCCGCGCTCGACCTCACCGCGAACCCGAACAAGGACGCGCGCGGCACCGCCATCGAGGCGAAGCTCGACAAGGGCCGCGGCTCGGTCGCGACCGTGCTGATCCAGTCGGGCACGCTCCGCGTCGGCGACTCGATCGTCGCGGGCACGGCCTACGGCCGCGTCCGGGCGATGCTCGACGAGAACGGCAACGAGGTCGTCGAGGCCGGCCCCTCGCGCCCCGTGCAGGTGCAGGGCCTCAGCTCGGTGCCGCGCGCGGGCGACACGTTCCTCGTCACCGAGGACGACCGCACCGCCCGCCAGATCGCCGAGAAGCGCGAGGCCGCCGAGCGCAACGCGCAGCTCGCGAAGGCCCGCAAGCGCATGTCGCTCGAGGACTTCACCCGCGCCCTCGAGGAGGGCAAGGTGCAGTCGCTCAACCTCATCCTCAAGGGCGACGTCTCGGGCGCCGTCGAGGCGCTCGAGGACTCGCTCCTCAAGATCGAGGTCGACGACTCGGTGCAGCTGCGCATCATCCACCGCGCCGTCGGCGCGATCTCGGAGTCGGACGTCAACCTGGCGACCGTCGACGACGCCGTCATCATCGGCTTCAACGTGCGCCCCGACACCATGGCCCGCGAGCGCGCCGCCCGCGAGGGCGTCGACATCCGGTTCTACTCGGTCATCTACTCGGCGATCGAGGACATCGAGAAGTCGCTCAAGGGCATGCTCGAGCCGGAGTACGAGGAGGTCCAGTCGGGCGTGGCGGAGATCCGCGAGATCTTCCGCTCGTCGAAGTGGGGCAACATCGCCGGCTGCCTCGTGCAGTCGGGCACGATCACCCGCAACGCGAAGGCCCGCATCATCCGCGAGGGCGTCGTGGTCGCCGATGGCCTCGCCATCGAGTCGCTGCGCCGCTTCAAGGACGACGTCACCGAGGTGCGCGAGGGCTACGAGTGCGGTATCGGCCTCGGCAAGTTCGACGACATCCAGGTCGGCGACGAGATCGAGACGACCGAGATGGTGGAGAAGCCCCGTGACTGATCACGCGCGCGCCGCGAGGCTCGCCGAGCGCATCCACGTGCTCGTGGCGAAGGTGCTCGAGCGGGGGGTCAAGGACCCCCGGCTCGGGTTCGTCACGGTCACCGATGTGCGCGTCACCGGCGACCTGCAGAACGCCACGGTGTTCTACACCGTCTACGGCACCGACGAGGAGCGGGCCGACTCGGCCGCGGCGCTGAAGTCGGCGACCGGCATGATCCGCTCGGAGGTCGGCCGCCAGCTCAACGTGCGGCTCACGCCGACGATCGAGTTCGTGCTCGACGCGCTCCCCGAGAGCGCGGCCGCGATCGACGACCTGCTCGCCAAGGCCCGCGAGGCCGACGCGGCGGTCGCCCGCGACCGCGAGGGCAAGGGCTACGCCGGCGAGGCCGATCCCTACAAGCACGAGGACGAGGACGACGACTAGCCGCTCCTCGACCCACGGCCCCGGCCGCATCCCTCGGATGCGACCGGGGCCGTCGTCGTCGAGTCAGTCGCCGACGAGGCGGATGCGCCCGCCCTCGCGCTCGGCGAGGCCGTCGGCGACGAGCGAATCGGCGGCGGCGCGGTGCCGGGCGGTCTCGGCGTCGAGCTCGTCGGGCACGAGCCGGGCGAGCCCGAGCCGCTCGGCGAGCCGGTCGAGCTCGACGCCGCCGGGATCGGCGCGGAGCGCGGCGAGCACCCGGCCGCGCCGCTGCCGATCGCTGCCCTCGAAGCGCGGCTGCCGCCGCGGCGTCCGCTCGGCGGCGGGGAAGCCGGCCCCGCGCCACTCGCAGCGCCCGCGGATCGGGCACTCCGGGCAGCGCGGCGCGCGGGCGGTGCAGACGAGCGCGCCGAGCTCCATCGCGCCCGCGTTCCACTCGGCGGCGCGCTCGCCGTCGGCGGGGAGGAGCGCCGCCATCTCGGCGGCGTCGCGGCGCGGGTTCGGCGACCAGGCGATCGCCTCCCCGTGCACGGCGCGGGCGAGCACCCGGCGCACGTTCGTGTCGACGACCGGCACGGGCATCCCGAACGCGAACGAGCACACCGCGGCCGCGGTGTACGGGCCGATGCCCGGCAGCGCGAGCAGCGCCTCGGGGTCGGCGGGCACCTCGCCGCCGTGCTCGGCGACGATCGCCTCGGCGCACCGCCGCAGCGCCACGGCCCGCCGCGGGTAGCCGAGCCGGTCCCAGGCGCGGATGGCCTCGGCGTCGCTCGCCGCGGCGAAGGCGGCGGGGGTGGGCCAGCGGTCGACGAACTCGCGCCACTTCGGCTCGACCCGCGACATCTGCGTCTGCTGCGACATCACCTCGCTGACGAGCACGCCCCAGGCGGTGCGGTCGGGGTCGCGCCACGGGAAGGGCCGGCGCACCTCGTCGAACCAGGCGATCACCTCGTCGACGAGCGCCGGATCGGGCGCCCGGCCGGTCATCGCGCGAACCGCTCGGCGACCGCCGCGGGGCGGAGGAAGCGGCCGCGGCGCCCGACCTCGTGCACGAGCGCGACGAGCCGCGCGTTCACGGGCGCGGGGAGGCGCAGGGCGGCGGCGGCGCGCACCGTCGTGCCGTTGAGGTCGTCGATCTCGGTCTGCTGCCCGCGGCGCAGCGATTGCAGCGTCGAGGCAGGGTTCGGCCGCACGCCGAACACCCGCCCGAGCCGCGCGGCGACGACCTCCTCGGCGCGGCCGGCGCGGATCGCGGCGGCGTGGCCCGGCTGCAGCGCGCCGACCCCCTCGAAGCGCACGCCGAGCGCATCGGCGACGCGCACCGTCTCGGCGAGCGAGTCGGCGAGCAGGCCCCGCAGCCGGGGATGCGCGCAGCTCGCCTGCACGCTCGTGCCGGTGATCGCCGGCAGCGCGTTCACGTGGTTGACGAGCAGCTTCATCCACAGCGCGCCGGTGAGGTTCGCGGTCGCCGAGGTCGGCAGCGCCGCGGAGAGCTCGGCGGCGAGCCGCCGGGCGAGCGGCAGGTCGGCGGGATGCGCGGCCCCGAGCCGCAGCCCGCCGCGGCCGGTGAGCAGCACCTCGCCCGGGCCGGCGTTCGTCGCCGGGAAGAGCGCGAGGCCGCCGAGCACGCCCCGACCGCCGGGCCGGTCGAGCAGCGCCGCCGCCCGCGCCGGGCCGGCGAGGCCGTTCTGCGCGATGCACACCGGCGCCGCGCCGATCGCCGCGGCGTGCGGGGCGATGGCGCCGTCGAGCTGGAAGGTGCGGACGGCGACGATCACGAGGTCGCTGCCCGGCGCGGGGGAGTCGGCGACCTCGAGGCGGGCCGTGCGCTCGCCGAGCCGGCCGCGCAGCCGCAGGCCGTCGGCGGCGATCGCCGCGGCGGTCGCGCCGCGGGCGACGGCGACCACCTCGTGACCGGCGCGGTCGAGCAGCGCGGCGAGCGCGCCGCCCACCGCCCCGACTCCGATCACCGAGATGCGCATGCGGCCGAGTGTATCGGCGCCGCCGCCGCGCCCTAGAATGGTCGCCTATGACCTCCCGCCCCTCCGGTCCGCACGGGCTGCTGCTGCTCGACAAGCCCGCCGGCATCACGAGCCACGACCTGGTCGCCCGCACTCGGCGCGCGCTCGGCACCCGCAAGGTCGGGCACGCGGGTACGCTCGACCCGATGGCGACGGGCCTGATGCTCGTCGGCGTCGGCGATGCGACGCGGCTGCTCACCTTCCTCGTCGGCGACGACAAGACCTACGAGGCCACCGTGCGCCTCGGCATCGCGACGAGCACCGAGGACGCCGACGGCGAGGTCGTCGCGGTCTCGCCGCCCGAGGCGGTCGCCGCGATCGGCCTCGAGCGGCTGCGGGATGCGGCCGCCGGGCTCACCGGCGCGATCGAGCAGGTGCCGAGCGCGGTGTCGGCGATCAAGATCGACGGCAAGCGCGCCTACCGGCGCGTCCGCGACGGCGAGGAGGTCGAGCTGCCCGCCCGGCCGGTGACGATCCACGAGCTCGAGGTGCGCGACGCCGCGCCCGCCCGCGCCGACGACGGCGCCGCGGTCGTCGACGCGCGCCTCCGGGTGCGCTGCTCGTCGGGCACCTACGTGCGCGCGCTCGGCCGCGATCTCGGCGCGGCGCTCGGCGTCGGCGCGCACCTCACGGCGCTGCGGCGCACCGCGGTCGGCCCGTTCGACGTCGCCCGCGCCGCCGACCTCGAGGGCGACGACCCGGCGGCGGCGCTGCTGCCGGTCGCCGAGCTCGCCGCGGCCCGCTTCCCGGTGCTCCGCGCCGACGCCGCGCAGGCGGTCGCGCTGCGGCACGGGCAGCGCATCGAGGCGCCCGCCGGGCTCGCCGACGAGCGCGGCCCGGTCGCCGCGATCGACCCGGACGGCGCGCTCATCGGCGTCGTCGAGATCCGCGGCGGGCGCACCCGCACCCTGATGAACCTGCCCCAGCGCGAGGAGGACGGCGCATGATCGAGTGGTACACGTGGCTGACGTTCGGCGTCGGCATCATCGCCGGCGTCGTCGGCCTGATCTGGGCGTTCCGCAAGAAGCCGCCGACCGACCTCACCGCCGGGCTCGTCGCGGCGACGGGCGTGCTCGTCCTCGTGCAGATCGTGCTCGCGATCGTGCTGCCGCTGCTCGGCAACGTCTGCGAGGGCGACGGGCTCGAGTACTGGATGTACCTGCTCACCGCCGCGCTCATCCCGCCGGCGGCGATCTTCTGGTCGCTCATCGAGCGCAACCGCTGGTCGAACGCGGTGCTCGGCGTCGCCGGCTTCGCCGTCGCCGTGATGGTGGTGCGGATGCAGCAGATCTGGCTCGGCAACGCGCCGCTGCTCGGGTGATCGCGGCCGACCGCCCCGACCTGCGATACTGACCCCACTATGTCAGCAGCCTCCCGCGTGCTCGTCGCCGTCTACATCGTGCTCTTCCTCGCCGCGACCGGCCGCAGCATCGTGCAGATCGTGCGCAGCTTCGACGAGGCGCCCGTCGCCTACGCGCTGAGCGCGGTGGCCGCGGTCGTGTACCTCGTCGCCGGCCTCGCGCTCGCCGCCGCGCACCGCTCGCCGCGCTGGCGGGGCGTCGCCTGGGCGGCGCTCGGCTTCGAGCTGCTCGGCGTGCTCGTCGTCGGCACGCTCTCGGGCCTGCTGCCGGGGCTCTTCCCGCACGACACCGTGTGGAGCGGCTTCGGCCGCGGCTACCTCTACATCCCGCTCGTGCTGCCGCTCATCGGCATCGCGGCGCTCGAGGGCGGCGCGCGCCGCCGCGGGGCGGTGATCGCATGATCGTCGTCGCCGATCCCGCCGCCTTCCCGGCCGAGCTGCACCCGACCGCCGTCACCATCGGCAAGTTCGACGGGCTCCACGTCGGCCACCAGGCGCTCCTGTCGCAGCTGCAGCTGCAGGCCGAGTCGCGCTCGCTGCGCTCGGTGGTCGTCACCTTCGACCGGCACCCGGCGGCGCTGTTCGCCCCCGAGCGGGCGCCGGCGCCGATCGTCTCGCTCGAGCAGAAGCTCGAGCTGCTCGACTCGCAGCGCATCGCGGCGAGCGTCGTGCTCCGCTTCGACGAGGCGCTCTCGCGGCTCGAGCCGATCGAGTTCGTGC
>JAAYAS010000121.1 GCA_012719255.1 Microbacteriaceae bacterium
GGAAGGTGCGGGTCGGCGAGAACTCGCCGAGCTTGTGGCCGACCATCGTCTCGGTGACGAAGACCGGGATGTGCTTGCGACCGTCGTGCACCGCGATGGTGTGACCGAGCATGTCGGGCACGATCATCGAGCGGCGCGACCACGTCTTGATGACGTTCTTCGTACCGGCTTCGTTCTGCTTGAGCACCTTCTGCAGCAGGTGCTCGTCGACGAAGGGGCCCTTCTTCAGACTGCGAGGCATCTTCTTGAACTCCTACTACTAGCGCTTCTTCTTGCCGGTCGGGCGGCGACGGACGATGAGCTTGTCGGACTCGAGGTTCGGCTTGCGGGTGCGGCCTTCCTTCTGGCCCCACGGCGACACCGGGTGACGGCCGCCCGAGGTGCGGCCCTCGCCACCACCGTGCGGGTGGTCGACGGGGTTCATCACGACGCCGCGGACGGTCGGGCGGACGCCCTTCCAGCGCTTGCGGCCGGCCTTGCCGAGGTCGATGTTGATCTGCTCGGCGTTGCCCACCTCGCCGACGGTCGCGCGGCAGCGCGCGTCGACGTTGCGCACCTCGCCCGAGGGCAGGCGCAGCTGGGCGTAGGGGCCGTCCTTCGCGACGAGGCGGATCGAGGCGCCGGCCGAGCGGCCGAGCTTCGCGCCGCCGCCGGGGCGGAGCTCCACCGCGTGCACGACGGTACCCGTGGGGATGTTGCGCAGCGGCAGGTTGTTGCCGGGCTTGATGTCGGCGTCGGGGCCCGACTCGACGATGTCGCCCTGCTTGAGCTTGTTCGGCGCGATGATGTAGCGCTTGGTGCCGTCCACGAAGTGCAGCAGCGCGATGCGCGCGGTGCGGTTCGGGTCGTACTCGATGTGCGCGACCTTCGCGTTCACGCCGTCCTTGTCGTTGCGCGTGAAGTCGATGACGCGGTACTGGCGCTTGTGGCCGCCGCCGATGTGACGGGTGGTGATGCGGCCCTGGTTGTTGCGGCCGCCGGTCTTGTGCAGCGGCTTGAGCAGCGACTTCTCGGGGGTCGAGCGGGTGATCTCGGTGAACTCCGAGACCGAGCCGCCGCGACGTCCGGGGGTCGTGGGCTTGTAGTTGCGAATCGCCATTGTGTTCTCAGTCCTCCGGATCAGCCGACGTTCGAGAAGATGTCGATGGTGCCGGCCTTCAGGGTGACGATGGCGCGCTTCGTGTTCTTGCGCTTGCCGATGCCGTGACGGGTACGGCGGGTCTTGCCCTGACGGTTCATAGTGTTGACGCGGTCGACCTCGACGCCGAAGATGCGCTCGACGGCGATCTTGATCTCGGTCTTGTTCGCGCGGGGGTCGACCTCGAAGGTGTACATGCCCTGGTCGATGAGGCCGTAGCTCTTCTCCGAGATCACCGGCGCGATGATGATGTCGCGCGGGTCCTTGTTGATGGCGCTCATGCCTGCGGCTCCTTGGTGGTCTTGCGCTCGACGAACGCGTCGAAGGCGGCCTTGAGGAAGACCACGTCGTCGGCGTTGATCACGTCGTACGCGTTGAGCTGGTCCGCGGTGAGCACGTGGGCGCGCTCGACGTTGCGGATCGACTTGCGGGTGATGAGGTCGTCGCGGTCGACGACCACGAGCACGCGGTTGCCCTCGGCGGCGGTGCGGACCGCGGCGAGCGCGGCCTTGGTCGAGGGGGTCTCGCCGGTCACGAGCTCGGTGAACACGTGGATGCGGCCGCCGCGGGCGCGGTCGGACAGCGACTGGAGCAGCGCGGCCGCGACCATCTTCTTGGGGGTGCGCTGCGAGTAGTCGCGGGGCGTCGGGCCGTGCACGATGCCGCCGCCGCGGTGCTGCGGCATGCGGACCGAGCCCTGGCGGGCGTTGCCGGTGCCCTTCTGCTTGAAGGGCTTGCGGCCCGAGCCCGAGCGCTCGCCGCGGTTCTTGGTCTTGTGGGTGCCGGCGCGCGCGGCGGCCTGCTGGGCCACGACGACCTGGTGGATCAGGGCGACGTTGGGCTCGAGGCCGAACAGCTCGGCGGGCAGGTCGACGGTGCCCGACTTCTTGCCGGTCGCGTCGAGGACGTCGATGGTGTTGGCAGCCATCTGGCTAGGCCCCCTTCACTGCGTTGCGGACGAAAACGAGACGGCCCTTGGCACCGGGGACGGCGCCCTTGACCAGGAGCAGGTTGCGCTCGACATCGATGCCCTGCACGGTGAGGTTCTGCACGGTGACGCGGTCGCCGCCCATGCGGCCCGCCATGCGGGTGCCCTTGAACACGCGGCTCGGGGTCGCCGAGGCGCCGATCGAGCCGGGCTTGCGGTGGTTCTTGTGCTGACCGTGCGAGGCGCCGACGCCGGCGAAGTTGTGGCGCTTCATGGTGCCCGCGAAGCCCTTGCCCTTCGAGGTGCCGACGACGTCGATCAGCTGACCGACCTCGAACGCCTCGACGGTGAGCTCCTGGCCGACCTCGTACTCCGAGGCGTCCGGCGTGCGGATCTCGGTGAGGTGGCGGCGCGGGGTGACGCCGGCGGCCTTGAAGTGGCCGGCGAGCGGCTGGCTGACCTTGCGCGGGTCGATGGCGCCGGCGGCGATCTGGATCGCGTCGTAGCCGTTCTTCTCGGCGGTCATGATCTGGGTCACGACGTTCGGGCTCACCTGGATGACGGTGACCGGCACGAGGCGGTTGTCGGCGTCCCACTGCTGGGTCATGCCGAGCTTGGTGCCCA
>JAAYAS010000122.1 GCA_012719255.1 Microbacteriaceae bacterium
GCCTCGCCGTGGCAGATCGCGAAGTCGGTGCTGATCTTCCTCGGCGTCCCGCTCATCGCCGGCTTCCTCACCCGGTACCTCGGCGAGCGCCGGATGGGCAAGGCGGCCTACGAGCAGCGGCTCCTGCCCCGGCTCGGCCCCTGGGCGCTCTACGGACTGCTCTTCACCGTCGTGCTGCTCTTCGCGCTGCAGGGCGACCGGATCCTCGCGCACCCCTTCGACGTCGCGCGCATCGCGCTGCCGCTGCTCGCCTACTTCGCGCTGATGTGGGGCGGTGGCTTCGCGCTCGGCCGGATGCTCGGGCTCTCGTACGAGCGCACCGTCGCCCTCGCGTTCACCGCCGCCGGCAACAACTTCGAGCTCGCGATCGCGGTCGCCATCGCGACCTACGGCGTGACGAGCGGCCAGGCGCTCGCCGGCGTCGTCGGCCCCCTCATCGAGGTGCCGATCCTCGTCGGCCTCGTCTACGTCTCGCTCGCGCTCCGCCGCCGCTTCCCGAGCCCAGCACGGCCCCGCCCCGACCGCATCCCCATCACTTCGATCCCCGAGGAGCACCGCTCATGACCACCACCGCATCCCCGTCGCTGATGTTCGTCTGCGTGCACAACGCGGGCCGCTCCCAGATGGCCGCCGCCTACGCGCGGGCCCTGTCGGGCGGCGCCGTCGAGGTGCGCTCGGCGGGCTCGGCCCCGGCCGAGACCATCAACGCGGCCGTGCACGAGGTGATGCTCGAGGAGGGCATCGATCTCGCCGGCGAGCAGCCGAAGCTGCTGCGCGCCGATGACGTGCAGGCGAGCGACGTCGTGATCACGATGGGCTGCGGCGACGCCTGCCCGTACTACCCCGGCAAGCGCTACGAGGACTGGCAGCTCGACGACCCCGCCGGGCAGGGCGCGGATGCGGTGCGCCCGATCCGCGACGACATCAAGGGCCGCATCCGGGCGCTGCTCGTCGACCTCGGGGTCGAGGTGGTCGAGTAGCGGCCGCTCGCCGACGCGGCCGGAGGTGGTCGCTCAACGACCTCCCCTCGGCCGCCGCGCGCGTCTTGAGGATGCGCGCGGTCTCGTCGGGCACGTCGCGGATCTGGATGGTCGCCATACCGCGATCGAAGCGTGCATGCGCACTGCATGCACGCGCCCGGCGGCATCCCCCGCGCTTGCCCAGGCGCCTGTGGAATCTCATCCGTCCACAGAACGTCGTTCACCGCGGGCGGGCGCGGGCCGGCTGCGGGCATCCTCCTGCCATGACCTTCCACGACCTGCCCGAGAACCTCCGTCAGACCCCGCTCGACACCCCGGCCCTGCGCGCCGACGCCGTCGACCTCTTCCTCGACCTGCGCGACCGCGCGGACGACTCCCTGCTCATCGGCTTCTGCGATGAGGCGCACCGGCTCATCGCCCCGGTCGTCATCGCCGGCGTCGAGTGGCGCGACGAGGCGGCGCGCCGCCGCTCATTCCTCGCGAGGCTCGCCGAGGCGGGCGTCTCGAACGGCGCCGCGGGCGTCGTCGTCGGCCTCTCGTCGTTCCGCCTGATCACGCCGCCGCTCGCCGAGCTGTGGCGGCGCGAGGCCGCCGCGGCGTTCGGCGCCGAGGGCATCGAGCTGCTCGGCCTCTGCGTCGCCGGGCGGCACCGGGTCGTCGAGGTCGAGGCGTCGAGCCCGTCGGCGCTCGCGACCGCCGAGCCCGTCGAGGTCGTCGCCGCGGCGGCCCGCATCGCCGCCGCGGCGGCCTGACGCCGACCGCGCACGACGGCGGGGCGGCCGCGCATCCGCTGCGCGACCGCCCCGCCGTTCTCCGCTCGCCCGGCGGGCGCCCGTCAGTCGCGGGCGTCGGGCGTGTGCTTCGCTCGCGAGACGATGAGCGGGTCGGGATCGTAGACGACCGAGTCGTCCTTGCCCTCGTACTCGAACTGGTTGAGGTAGGCGCGCATCGCGTTGATGCGGCCGCGCTTCTTGTCGTTCGACTTCACGACCACCCAGGGGGCGTACTTCTTGTCGGTCTCCTCGAACATCGCCTCC
>JAAYAS010000012.1 GCA_012719255.1 Microbacteriaceae bacterium
CCCTCGGGCTCGTCGATGAAGTCGCCGTCGACCGCCTCGGCGGCCTCGACCACGTCGAGGTCGTCGTCGAAGAGCTCCTCGCCGTACTCGAAGTCGCCGTCGTGGACGGGCGCCTCGGCGGCCTCGACGACGTTGAGCCAGCCGCTCGGCTCGGGGTCGAGCTCGGTCACCTCGGTGACGACGCGGGCGCTCACGAGCGCGGTGTCGCCGAGCATCATGGTGCGGCGCAGCTGCCGCTGCGCCCACTGCAGGTCGGTGACGCCGCGGGCGCGCAGCCAGACGAGCACGCTGCCGTACTCGCCGAAGCCGGTGCGGTCGTAGAAGCCGCGGACGTCGACGCCCTCGGCCTGCAGCTCGGCGACGACGCCGTCGAGCTGCTCGATCGCGCGGACCGCCTCGTCGGCGCGCGCGGTGGTCTCGATGAGCTCGGTCTCGGCGAACTCGAGGAAGAGGCCGTAGACGGGGGCGTCGGCGGGAGCGCTCATGGGCGGTGATGTCCTCTGCGGTGGGATGCGGGTGGGGGCGGCGGGTCAGCGGCCGCGGCGGGGCAGCGCGAGGGCGCCGGCCACGATGCCCGCGACGACGACGACCGCGCCCGCGGCGATGCCGATCACGGCGCCGGGGTTGTCGTTCCACGCGCGGCGCACCTGCACCATGCGGTCGTCGGCCCAGTCGCCGAAGCGGGCGGGCACGTCGAGCTTGTACTCGAGGGCGTCGAGCGTCTCGGCGAGCTCGCGGCGGGTGGCGCTGATGTCGCGGTCGAGCTGCCCGGCGCTGCGGGCCTGGTCGGACTGCTGCTCACTCATACTTACCGAGTCCCTTCACGGCGTTGAGGTCCTGCTTCAGCGAGGCGATCGTCTCGCTCGGGGCGACGCCGTTCATCTTCTTGAACAGCGAGATCGCGACGACGGCGGCGATGATCATGATGATCAGCAGCGCGCCGGCGACGATGAGGGCCGACAGCCACGGCGCGAACGCCTCGTTGAGCCCGAGGATCGCGGCCGTGATGAGCACGGCCCAGAGCGTGACGCCGAAGAAGGCTACCACCGCGAACAGCGCGGCGCCCGTGCCGCCCTTGACGGCCTTCGCCTTCATCTCGGTCTTCGCGCGCTCGATCTCGTCCTTCGCGAGGTCGGCGGCGAGCTTCGGCACATCGCCGATGAGGCGCGAGACGGGCTTGCGCGACTTCGGGTTGAACCGGCCGAGCCGCACGGGCTCCTCGGCGTTCGGGAAGGGGCCGCGCTTGGGCTCGGACGGCAGGCCGGCCGACGAGCGGTCGTAGTCGCTCATGCGATGTTCCTTTCTCGGCGGATGCGGGGCGCGCGATCGCGGGCCCCGGCTCGGTTCGCGATCGGTCTAGGCGGCGGGGTTCGGCGCGGTGCCCGTGGGGGCCTGCGCGCGCTGCTGCTCGCGCTTGCGCGAACCGGTGGCGAGCTTCGTCAGCGACGACGCGCCCTTGCCGAGCAGGTTGAACCCGCCTTCGACGACCTGCGGCACGTACTTGTCGACGACCGCCGAGGCCTTCTCGGCCTGCTTCTGCACCGGCTTCGACTCCCAGAGCTTCTGGGCCGTCGCGGCGATCTGCTCGTAGCGCTTGCGGCCGGCGCGCGCGCCGAGCACGTAGCCGCCGGCGAGGCCGGCGATGAACGAGAGCTTCGTGGTGAGCTTCATCGGGGAAAATCCTTCCGGGATGCTTCCGGTTGCGTTCCGGTGCTCCGCGGCACCGCATCCCAGGCTAGCGACACGAGATCACGGCGAGGTGTGCGCCCGCGTACCGCGAGCACGCCGCGCGGCGCGCCCGCGGCGCGCGCCGCGTCACCAGATCTCGACGCGCTCGGGCTCGGGCAGCCAGAGCGCATCCGCATCCGTCACGCCGAACGCCTCGTAGAACGGGGCGAGGTTGCGCACGATCTGGTTGCAGCGGAACTCGGCCGGCGAGTGCGGATCGATCGCGAGCAGCATCTGCAGCATCTCCGGGCGGCGGATCTCGCGCCACGCCTGCGCCCACGACAGGAAGAAGCGCTGCGCGCCGGTCATGCCGTCGATCACCGGCGGCTCCGCGCCGTCGAGGTGGCGGAGGTACGCCTTCCAGGCGATGCCGAGACCGCCGAGATCGCCGATGTTCTCGCCGATCGTGAGCTCGCCGTTCACCTCGCCCTGCTCGACGCCCTCGGGCACGAGGCCCTGGTACTGGGCGATGAGCGAGTGCGTGTGGCGCTCGAACGCCTCGCGGTCGGCGTCGGTCCACCAGTCGACGAGGCGGCCGTCGCCGTCGTACTTCGAGCCCTGATCGTCGAAGCCGTGGCCGATCTCGTGGCCGATCACCGCGCCGATCGCGCCGTAGTTCGCCGCCGCATCCCGGTCGGCGACGAAGAACGGGAACTGCAGGATCGCCGCGGGGAACACGATCTCGTTCTGGTGCGGCAGGTAGTAGGCGTTCACCGTCTGCGGCGTCATCAGCCAGAGATCGCGGTCGACCGGCTCGCCGACCTTCGCGAACTCGAAGTCGGCCTCGAACACCGCCGAGCGGCGCACGTTGCCGACGAGGTCGCCGGGCACCACCGCGAGGTCGGAGTAGTCCTTCCACTTCGACGGGTAGCCGATCTTCGGCGTGAACTTCTCGAGCTTGTCGAGCGCGCGCGCCTTCGTCTCGTCGGTCATCCACGGCAGCTCGGCGATCGAGTCGCGGTAGGCGTCCATGAGGTCGGCGACGAGCGCGTCCATCCGCTCCTTCGCCTCCGGCTTGAAGTGCTTCGCGACGTACGCCTCGCCGATCGCCTCGCCGAGCATCCCCTCGGCGTGCCCGACGCCCCGCTTCCAGCGGTCGCGCTGCTGCGGCGCACCGGTGAGCAGCTTGCCGTAGAAGTCGAAGTTCGCCGCCGAGATCTCCGGGGTGAGCACCGCCGCGTAGTGGGCGACGATGCGCCAGAGCAGCCAGTCGCGCCACTCGTCGAGACGCTCCTCGACGAGCAGCGTCACCAGGCCGTCGGCGAAGCTCGGCTCGCGCAGCACGAAGCGGTCGAACACGTGCGCCGGGGCCTGCAGCTCCTGCATCCAGCCGGCGAGGTCGATGCCCTCGAAGCGGGCGAGCAGCTCGTCGCGGGTGGTCGGGTTGTAGGTGAGGTCGGCCTCGCGCGACTTCACGTTGTCCCAGTGGTGCGCGGCGATCGCCGTCTCGAGCGCGAGCACCCGATCGGCGCGCTCGCCGGGGTTCGGCACCTCGGCGAGCCCGAGCATCCGCTCGACGTGGTCGCGGTAGGCCGCGACGATCGGCGCGTACTGCTCCTCGCGGTAGTAGGCCTCGTCGGGCAGGCCGAGGCCCGACTGCTCGAAGTAGAGGATGTTCGTTTCGGGGTCGCCGACGTCGCCGATCACGTACATCGAGAAGAAGCCGCCGACGCCCTGCCGCTCCTGCCGGCCGGCGAGCCAGAGCAGCTCGTCGATCGACGAGGCGACGAGCACCTGCATGAGGTCGGGCGTGATCGGGTCGACGCCGAGGCGGGTGAGGCGGTCCTCGTCCATGAACGCCGCGTAGGCGTCGGCCGCCTTGCGCAGGCCCGAGCCCTCGGGCGCGTCGGTCGCGCCCTCGAGGATCTCGCGCACGGCGAGCTCGGCCTCGTCGCGGAGGATCATGAACGAGCCGTACGAGCTCTGGTCGGCCGGGATCTCGGTCTCGGCGCGCCAGCGGCCGTTCACGTGCCGGAAGAGGTCGTCCTGGGGGCGGATCGCGTCGTCGAAGAGGGCGCGGTCGATGCCGCTGTCGAGCGTGTTCGTCATGCGCCCAGGGTAGTGAGCCCCGCCTCCCCGCGCGGTGAGCAGCGGCCTCGGCTCCTCCGCCGCTGCCGCCCTGCCGCGCCGGCCGCCCGGTGAGCCGGGCCCCCACTCACCCACCGACGCCGCACTCCCCCGCCAACCCCCGGTGAGCCGGGCCCCCACTCACGCGCCGCCCGCACCCGACCCCACCGCCGCACGGTGAGGCGGGCCCCGACTCACCGCACGGAGCGTCCCAAGCCGATTCCGGTCTCGGCCGGCCGCAGGGACGAGCGGGGGCCCGGCTCACCGGCCGCCCGCACCCGAGCCCGACGAGGTGCAGTGAGCGGGGCCCCGACTCACCACGCGCCCGCACCCGGACCGACCGGGACCCGGCGATCCGGGCCCCGACTCACCGGCCGCCACAACCCGACCCCACCGAACCCCGGCGATCCGGGCCGCCACTCACCGGCCACCGCAACCCGACCCCACCGAACACCGCCGAGCCGAGCCCCCAACTCTCCGACCACCGCAACCCGACCCCGGCCAGCACCACCGAACCCACCGAAACCCGGCGACCCGGGCCCCGACTCACCGCGCACCGGACGCTCGGCCGCGGCCCGCACCGCCGGGCTCGGCGCGCACCATCGCCGCAGCAGGCCCTACCCGGGCGAGAATGGTCGCGTGACCACCCGCTCCCCCGTGACCCGCCGAATCCTCTCGCTCGCCGTGCCCGCGCTCGGCGCGCTCGTCGCGCAACCGCTGTTCGTGCTCACCGACACGGCGATGGTCGGGCACCTCGGCGAGGAGGTGCTCGCGGGCATGTCGATCGGCTCGACGATCGTCACCACCGCGGTCGGGCTGTCGATCTTCCTCGCCTACGTCACCACGCCGCTCGTCGCCCGGCGGCTCGGTGCGGGCGACCGGGCCGGGGCGATCCGCGCCGGCATCGACGGCATGTGGCTCGGGCTCGGACTCGGCGTCGCGCTGCTGCTCGTCGGTCTCGCCGTCGCGTTCCCGCTCGTCGGGGCGTTCACCTCGTCGCCGGGGGCGGCCGCCGCGGCCCGGGCGTACCTCACCGTCTCGCTCTGGGGCCTGCCCGGCATGCTCGTCGTGATCGCCGCGACGGGACTGCTGCGCGGCCTGCAGAACACCCGGGTGCCGCTCGTGATCGCGGTGACCGGCGCCGTCGTCAACGCCGGGCTGAACTTCGTGTTCATCTACCCGATGGGCATGGGCGTCGCCGGCTCGGCGCTCGGCACCGCCGTCACCGAGACGCTGATGGCGGCGGCGTTCGTCGTCATCGCGGTGCGGGCGGCGCGCGCCGCGGGCGTCTCGCTGCGTCCCGGCATCGGCGATCCGCGGCAGGCGCTGTCGGCCTCGGCGTTCATGCTGCTGCGCACGCTGACGCTGCGCGCCTCGATGCTGCTGCTCGTGTGGACCGCGGGCCGCCTCGGCGTGCCCGAGCTCGCCGCCCTGCAGATCACGCTCGCCGTGTTCAACCTGCTCGCCTTCGCGCTCGACGCGCTCGCGATCGCCGCGCAGGCGATGGTCGGCCACGATCTCGGCGCCGGCGAGCGCGACTCGGTGCGGTCGCTCACCTGGCTGCTCGTGCGCTGGGGCCTCGTGCTCGGGCTCGCGCTCGGGCTCGTGATCGCGGCGCTCTCGCCGGTGCTCGGACGGCTCTTCGCCTCGGATGCGGGGGTGCTGTCGGTCGTGCCCGCGGGCCTGCTCGCAATGGCGGTGTTCGTGCCGCTCTACGCGGTGGTGTTCGTGCTCGACGGCGTGCTCATCGGCGCCGGCGACGCCCGCTACCTCGCCTGGGCCGGCTTCGCGCCGCTCGCGGCGTTCGCGCTGCTCGCCTGGTGGCTCGTCGCGGCCGGGGTGTCGGGCGCCTGGGGCATCGCCTGGCTGTGGATCGCGTACGGCGGCGGCAACATGGCGGTGCGGGCCGCGACGCTGGTGCTCCGGGCGCGGGGCACCCGCTGGCTCGAGGTCGGCGCCGGCTGACCCCGCCCATCCGACCGGGAGTCGCAGGTACGACTCCCGCTCGGATCGGCACTGCTGATCGGGAGGCGCGGGCGCGAGCGCACCGCATCAGTCCGGTAGTTGCAGGTACAACTACCGGTCGGGCGGGTGGGCCGGTCGGGCGGGTGGGCCGCTCGGGGCGGGCGGCGGGCGAGTACCCTGCTGGGATGCGTCTCGTCATCGCTCGCTGCTCGGTCGACTACGTCGGCCGCCTCACCGCCCACCTCCCCGAGGCGACGCGGCTGCTCATCCACAAGGCCGACGGCTCGCTGCTCGTGCACTCCGACGGCGGCTCGTACAAGCCGCTGAACTGGATGAGCCCGCCGTGCACGCTCGAGGTCGTCGAGCTCACCGAGGAGCAGCGGCTCGCCGGCGTCATCGAGTGCTGGGAGGTCAGCCACCGCAAGAGCGGCGACAAGCTCCGCGTGAGCATCTTCGAGTGGGTGAGCGACGAGCGCTTCGAGCTCGGCCTCGACCCCGGGCTCACCAAGGACGGCGTCGAATCGCACCTGCAGGAGCTGCTCGCCGCGCAGATCGAGCGGCTCGGCGACGGGTGCACCCTCGTGCGCCGCGAGCACATGACCGCGATCGGCCCCGTCGACATCCTCGCCCGCGACGCCGAGGGCGCCGCCATCGCCGTCGAGATCAAGCGCCGCGGCGAGATCGACGGCGTCGAGCAGCTCACCCGCTACCTCGAGCTGATGAACCGCGACCCGCTGCTCGCCCCCGTGCGCGGCGTGTTCGCGGCGCAGGAGATCAAGCCGCAGGCCCGCACCCTCGCCGAGGACCGCGGCATCCGCTGCGTCGTGCTCGACTACGACGAGATGCGCGGCGAGGAGTCGGGCGAGCTGCGGCTGTTCTGAACCGGCCCCCGCAACCGGTCGTGCCGCGGCCCGGCCGCGAGGTGCAGCCGCGCGCCGATCCCGATCGCGACGAGCGGCGGCAGCGCGAGCGCCGCGGTCGCGCCGGCCGCGTCCAGCGCCCCGACGGCGAGCGCCTCGCGCTCGAACCGCCAGAACAGGCGGAGGAGCGGGAGCGTCCCCGCGACGATGAGCACCGATCCGAGCGCGCGCCGCACGAGCGCATCCCGGGGCATCGGCACGACCGGGCCGATGCCGATCGCGCGGTCGCGGGCGATCCCGATGAGCACCGCCGCAGCGCCGACGAGCACGATCGCGAGCAGCAGCGCGACGGTGAGGGTCCAGCGCTCGTGGACGACCCGGTGCGTCTCGTGGTCGAGCACGCAGCGGTAGCCGAGCGGCCACCAGCCGAACTCGAGGCGATGGCCGATGAAGCCGGGCGTCGGCACCGGCGCGAGTTCGCCCGGCGGCACGTCGACGCCCATCTCGCGGCAGCCCTGATCCGACTCGACCGACCTCCGGCGCAGGAGCGCGTGGGCGATGAGCGCGCCGAGCGCGAACTGCACCGCGAGCGCGAGGGCGCCGGCGGCGAGCCAGGCGAAGGCGGGCGGGCGCATCCGGCGGATCGTGTCGAGCATGCGGCCACGCTAGGCCGGGGCGTCGACCCCGCGCCCGTCAGTGCGGCCCGATTGGCCCGTTCGGGCCACGGGGATGCGGCGGGCGCCGCCGCGAGCGCCCGAGCCCGTACCGAACGGTGCGCGCCGACGAACGACACACCGCCGGACATCGCCGTCACGCACGCGCCGGCACCGTTCGGTACGGCTGCACCGCCGACGCAGTGCGGGCGCGACCCGAGCGGACCCGGCCCGGCCAGCCCCGGCGCTCAGCCCTCGCGCCGGTGCGCCTCGCGCGCCTCGCCGGCGGCGATCGCCTCGCCGCACCACTCGACGACGGCCCGCAGTCGCCGCCAGTCGGCGCGCACCCGCTCGACCACCGCATCCGTCTCGCTCACCTCGTGCGGCACCTCGCGGATCAGCCACAGCGAGCGGTGCCGCAGCAGGTCGATGCGCGGATGCGCCGGGTCGGCGCCGCGCGGATGCGTCTTCAACCGGTCGCCGCGCCGCTCCCAGCCCTCCGCCTCGAGCGCCGCGATCTCGCGCGCGAACGCCTCGCCGCGCTCGTCGGCGAGCCGTGCCCGCACCTCCGCGAGCGCCGCGGGCGCGGCGGTGTAGAAGCCGCCGCCGGTGCGCAGCCCCGTCGCCGAGAGCTCGAGGTACCAGCCGCAGGCGGTCGCGTTCGGCGCGGTCACGCCCTGGTGGGTCTTGTACGGCGACTTGTCGCGCGAGAAGCGCACATCGCGGTTCGGGCGGTACACCTTCGCGTCGCCGAACTCGTCGCCGAGCGCGATGAGCAGCGCCTCGAGCGGCGCGCGCACCTCGGCCTCGTAGACGTCGCGGTGCGCCTGCCACCATTCGCGGGAGTTGTCGGCCTCGAGGTCGCGGTAGAACTCGCGGGCGGCGGGGCGGAATCCGAGGCGCATGCGGGCCACGGTACCCGCCCGGGCTCGGCGGCCGGCGCCCGAGTACGCTGACCCCGATGCGATTCTTCTTCGACGCGCGCTACATCCGCACCGACTTCCACGACGGCATCAGCCGCTTCTCGGCGCAGCTCGGCGCCGCGGTGCACGCGCTCGCGCCCGACGAGACGACCTTCCTCATCCACGACCGCGCCCAGCTCGCGCACCTGCCGGCCGACGCGAAGTGGCTGCTGTTCCAGCCGAACGATTCTCCCCTCGAGCCGATCGCCGCGCTGCGCCTCAACCGCTACCGCCCCGACGTCGTGTTCTCGCCGATGCAGACCATCGGCACCCTCGGCCGCCGCTACCGCGCGATCGTCACGCTCCACGACCTCATCTACCACCGGCACCGCACGCCGCCGACGAACCTGCCGCCGCTGCTGCGCCTCGGCTGGTGGCTCTACCACCTCACCTTCTGGCCGCAGCGCGCGGCGCTGAACGGGGCGGATGCGGTGGCGACCGTCTCGGAGACCACCGCGCGCGAGATCGCCGCGCACCGGCTCACCCGCCGGCCGGTCGTCGTCGTGCCGAACGCGCCGAACGACCTCGCCGAGCTCCTGCCGGGCGGGGCGGATGCGGTGCGGCACGGCACGAGCCGCAACCTCGTCTACATGGGCTCGTTCATGCCCTACAAGAACGTCGAGACGCTGATCGCCGGCATGGCGCACCTGCCGGGCCGCACGCTGCACCTGCTCAGCCGCATCCGTCCGGAGCGCCGCCGCGAGCTCGAGGCGCTCGTGTCCGCGGGCGCCTCGGTGGTGTTCCACGAGGGCGTCACCGACGAGGAGTACGCGCGGCTGCTCGCCGACGACGCCGTGCTCGTCACCGGCTCGCTCGACGAGGGCTACGGCCTGCCGATCGCCGAGGCCCTCGCGCTCGGCGTGCCGGCGGTGGTGAGCGACTTGCCGATCTTCCACGAGGTCGCGGGCGACGGCGCGCGCTGCTTCCCGGCGCGGGATGCGCGTGCGTTCGCCCGGGAGGTCGAGGCGCTCGCCGACCCGGCGGTGCGCGCGGCGACGGCGGCCGCGGGCCGCGCGCACATGGCGCGGTTCACGTGGGAGCGCTCGGCGCGCATCCTGCTCGATACCGCCCGCGGCCTCGCGCGGTAGCCGCGCGGGCGCCCGGGGCACCTTCCCGTGCCGGCGCCGTCCCCCTCGCGACCGGCGCCGTCCCCTCTCATTCGGTCGCGGTCCTTTCCCATGCCACGGCACCGCGGGAACTCCGGGCCAGTCGATGCATCTGCATCACTATCCCGCATGGGCATCCGCGGCGCGCATTCCACCCCCGCGGCATCCCGGCACGGGAAGGGACACGAGCGGCACGGGAAGGGACACGGCAAGGCACCGCCGACCGGCGCCGGCCCTTCAAGAGCGATGGCGATCGGCCGGTCGATGCGTTCGCATCACGGATCCGCACTGCGATGCCGCTCCCCCGCAGGCCGGAAAACACCCATCGCTCCCGAAGGGTCGGCCCCGCCGCCGGACCCGCCTGAAAGGGGCCCGTCGCGCGCGCGGGCTACCCTGACGGGGTGACCGACCGCAGCCACGACGACCAGCACTACGCCCCCGAGTACGGCGAGCGCGACGACCGCGCCTTCGACGACGTGCATCAGGGCGACGCGTACGACGACGGCGACGACGCGGCGAGCCCCGACGCCCCGCTGCTCGAGCAGGTCGATCCCGATGCCGAGACCCGCGACGCCGCGCGCGAGGCCGCCGGCGAGACGCACCACGCCGAGCCCGACTGGTCGGCCGCCCGCGAGGCGGTGCGCGAGCGCCACGGCGGCGAGTTCGCGCGCGGTCCCGCCGACGACGAGGGCGCCGAGCCGATCCGGCTGCCCGGACGCTCGGGCGAGGGCGATGCGGCCGGCAGCTTCGCGCCCGCCTCGATCCGCGTGCAGGCCCCCGAGCCGGTGTCGCCGACGACCGCGTCGACGCTGCCGCAGCCGGAGTTCCGCCCCGTCGAGCCGGTGGGCATGAGCCGCGGCACCGGCCGGCCGCCGTACTCGGCGATCCTCTGGGACCTCGACGGCACCATCTCCGACTCGGCCCCCGGCATCGTGGCGGCGCTGCGCAAGACCTTCGACGTGTTCCGCATGCCGATCCCCGACGACGAGACGCTCCTCAGCTACGTCGGCCCGCCGATCATCGACTCGTTCAAGCACCAGCACCTCGACGACGCGATCGAGATCCAGCACGCGCTCGAGACCTACCGCGAGATCCACGAGGAGTCGGGGCTCATCGACTCCCCCGCGTTCGCCGGCATCCCCGAGCTGATCCGCGACGCGCACCGCGCCGGCATCCCGCAGTCGACCGCGACGAGCAAGCCCGAGTCGGCGGCGACCGTCGTGCTCGAGCACTACGACCTGCTCGGCGAGTTCGACGAGGTCACCGGCGCCACCGACGACGAGTCGCGCTCGAAGAAGCAGGACGTCGTCGAGGAGGCGCTCCGCCGCCTCGAGGCGCGCGGCGTCGACCTCTCGAACGTCATCATGATCGGCGACCGCTTCTACGACGTGCACGGCTCGGCGGCCCACGGCGTGCCCTGCATCTACGTCACCTGGGGCTACGGCCAGCTCGGCGAGGACGAGGGCGCCGTGGCGGTGGCGACGAGCTCGGCCGAGCTGCGGAAGCTCCTCGGGCTGTGAGCACCCGGATGCGCGGGAGCGCGCCGACCGCGTCCGGCGCGGGGATGCGCCCGGTCGCGCCGCACGGACCCCGGATGCGCGGCGCGCGCCTGCTCGCGACCGCGGCGCTCGCCGCGCTCGTGCTGACGGGCTGCGCGGGCCTCGACGGCGCGACCTCCGCATCCGAGCCGCCGCTGCCGCTGCTCACCGACACCATCGACGCGGCGGGCGTCGACCCGACGCCGGCCGCGCAGGCCTCGCTCGCCGAGACGGCGCTCGAGGTGCTCGACGGCATCCCGGTCGCCGACCGCACCGAGTGGGACGGCTACTTCGACCGCGCCGGCAGCTTCGGCGAGGGCTGGGCCGATCTCGACGGCGACGGCTGCAACACGCGGCAGGAGACGCTCGCCGACGATCTCGACGAGGTGCGCTTCCACCGCGACGGCTGCCGCGTCGACCGCGGCGTGCTCGACGACCCCTACTCGGGCGAGCGGGTCGAGTTCACGCGCGGCCAGGGCACGAGCGAGCTCGTGCAGATCGACCACGTCGTCGCCCTCTACAACGCCTGGCGCACCGGCGCGCAGGAGCTCGGCTTCGACGAGCGCGTCGAGCTCGCGAACGATCCGCTCAACCTGCAGGCGACGGTCGGCTGGGTCAACGACGACAAGGGCTCGCAGGACGCCTCGCAGTGGCTGCCGCCGAACGAGGCGTACCACTGCACCTACGTCGCGCGGCAGATCGCGGTGAAGGCGAGCTACGGCCTGTGGGTCACCCCGGCGGAGGATGACGCGATGCGCGAGGTGCTGGCAACCTGCCAGTAGACGCGGGGCCCGCCCCGGCACGATGCTGTTCATGACGGGTGCGCTCGCGCCCGGGCTGCGACGAGAGGATGCGGATGCGCTCGACGATGCGGATGGGACGGCCGGCGCTCGCGCTCGCGGTCGCCCTCGGGATGCCGATGGCGCTCGCCGCGCCCGCGCTCGCCGCGCCGATCGCGCCGCCCGAGCTCGACGGCATGCGGGTCGATGCGCCGACGACGGCGCCGCCCGCACCGCCGCAGGGGGCGCTGCCCGAGCCCGCGCCGGCCGAGCCCTCCGAGCCTGCGCCCGACGGCTCGGCCACCGACGACCCGGCGGCGCCGCCCGCCGCCGCGCCGGTCATCGACTCGTGGACCACGTCGATCGAGTTCGAGGCGGCGCCCGGCGGGGGCACCGAGGTGCGCTTCGTCGAGACGGTGCTGCTCAGCTCGGCCGGCGCCGGCCTCGAGCCCGGGCTCGCGCACTCGTTCCTGCTCGAGGCGCATCCCGGCTTCGCCGACCCCGCCGATCGCATCGCCGACGTCGAGGCGATCGCCGTCGATCGCGGCGCCGAGCTCGAGGTGGTCGTCGACGTCGAGCCGCTCGACGACGGCACCGCGATCGTGCTGCTCGACGTGATCGACGAGCGCGACGGCCACGACGTCGTCGAGTACCGCCTCTCGTACACGCTGCTCGAGCCGTTCGCGCCGGTGGCGGCCGAGGGCGACGGTGCGCCGATGGTCGCCGCGCTGACGCTCGGGCCGGTGCTCCACCCCGAGGTGATCCAGTCGTACCGCGCGAACGTGCGGTGGGGGCTCGCCGCGCCGCACGACCTCGAGTGCTTCGTGGTGCGCGGCGGGGGCGCCGCCGACGAGTGCGTGATGGTCGGCGACGAGGTGCCGACCGAGTTCCGCGCCGAGGGCCCGCTCGCCGCCGACGAGCACCTCGAGCTCGTCGTGCTGCACGACCCCGCGCTCGGCGCCGTGCCCGAGCGGGAGCCCGACGAGGCGGTCGACGAGCCGGCGCCCGCGCCCGCCCCCGAGGAGGAGGCGGTCGACGAGGAGCGCTCGCTCGACGCCCCGGCGTGGACCGGGTTCGCGGCCGGCGGCGGGCTCGCCGTGATGGGCATCGCCGCGCTCGTGCTCGCCCGCCGCGCGCAGCCGTAGCGGGCGGCCGCCGGTTCGACGGCGCACCGGGCGCGCACGGTGCCGCGCCGCGGCCAGCGGCGGCGCGCCGAGGCGCGCGCGGCTCAGCCGTAGTCGGGGGCGTCGGGCGCGCCGACGAACTCCTCGTAGGTGGCGGCGCCGGAGGCGTGGTAGTCGGCGGCGACCTCGACGCCGACGAAGCGGAAGTGCCACGGCTCGTACGTGAACCCGGTGATCGACTGCAGGCCCTCCGGGTAGCGGAGGATGAAGCCGTACTCCCAGGCGTGCTCGGCGAGCCACTGCCCGGCCTCGGTGTCGGCGAAGCACGTCTCGATGATGCAGCCGGGGTCGCTGCCGGGCGCCGAGATGTCGGCGGCGAGCCCGGTCTGGTGCTCGCTGCGGCCGGGGCGCGCGCTCACCTCGTCGGCGCCGGCCGCGCCGAGCTGCTCGACGTGCTCGTCGTAGAGGTGCTGCTGCAGCTCGAAGTCGCGGTAGCCGCTCGTCATGTCGAGGTGGAGACCGGCGGCCTCGGCGTCGGCGAACATCTCGGCGATCGCCTCGGCGGCGGGGCGCCGCAGCGAGTGGTCGTTCATCGAGGGCACGCCGAGGTCGCTCATGGCGACGAGATCGCTCGGCTCGTAGCCCTGCGGGTCGAGCGGCGTGCGCTTGTTCACGAGCACGGTGAGGCTCGAGGCGGTGGTGAGGTCGAGCCCGTCGGCCTCCGGGGTCGGCGTCGGCGTCGGCGCGGGGGGCTCGGCGGCGGTGGCGGTGGGGTCGGTCGTCGGCGTCGCGGTCGGAGTCGGGCTCGGGGTCGGCGCGGGCGTCGGGGCGCTCGAGGCGGATGCGGTGGGCGAGGCGACCGTGAGCGGCTCGCCGCGGCCCGCGGCGCCGGTGGCGCCGGTGGCGATGAGGGCGGCGCCGGCCGCGACTGTGGCGAGCACCGCGACGGTGCCGACGACCACGGCCGCGCGGCCGCGGCGACGGCGGGTCGCGGCGGCGGCGAGGGCGGCGCGCTCGGCGGTCTCGTCGCGCTCGGCGGAGGCATCGGGATCGGAAGGGTCGGCCGCCGCGCCGGGATCGGAGGGATCCGCGGGATCGTCGCGCTCGGCGGGGGCGTCGGGATCGGAGGGGTCGGCCGCCGCGTCGGGATCGGCCGGATCGGCGGGACCGGCGGGATCGGCGGGATCCGCGACCGCATCATGCTCGCCGGGGCCGGCCGAGTCGGCGACCGCGTCGGCCTCGGCGGAGTCGTTCGCCTCGACAGCGGCCTCGGTCCCGGCATCCGCGCCGACCGTCTCCGCGCCGGCGCGCGTCTCCGCATCCGCAGGAGCACCCGCGCCCGGGCCGGCCTCGGCATCCGCGCCGAGCGCCTCGTCGCGCTCCGGCTCGTCATTCGTCTCGGTCACGCCGCCAGCCCCTCGATGTGGAATCCTCGCGGCCGGGCCGACCGCGTCCACCAGGATGTCACGCGCAGCGCGCGCGGCCGGGCACCGACGGGCCGTGCGCGCGCCGAATCAGCCGCGGGAACGATCCTCGCGGCCGTCGGCGGGGCCGCCGGCGGGCGCGGCCGCCTCGAGCTCGCCGAGCGGCCGGTAGAGCACGACCTCGTGGCGGGCGGTGCGCTGGCCGTGGCGGACGGCCACGATCTCGGCGCCCGCGCGGAACACGCGCGGACGGCCCTGGGCGGCGAGCCGCTCATCCGCGAGCGCCGTCTCGAGCTCGCGCACGC
>JAAYAS010000123.1 GCA_012719255.1 Microbacteriaceae bacterium
CGCCGAGCAGGTCGGTGGCCTTGCCCTTGCCTTCGTCGCCCCACTGGCTGCCGATGATTGCTACGCCTGCCATGCTCGTCCGCCTCGATTCTGCTGGATGGAGCGCGCGGCACTGCACGTCGCGCGCGTTGGAGGACCAACCCCGAATCATACCGCTGTCGCATGGCCGGGCGGGTGGGAGCGCGGCTCGCCGCAGTACGATTCCCCAATGCATCCCGACCGCGGATGCGCGCGAACGACAGGACCGGGAATGTTCGAGTTCCGCGAGCACGGCGGGATGCTCTGGGAGATCCGACCGCTCGAGAGCCCCGATGAGCTGTTCGGCGCGTCGATCGCCTACGGCCTGTTCGACGAGCCGGTCGCCGAGCACGGCGCGCTGCAGATCGCCGCGGAGCACCTGCGCCGCGAGCTGAGCCGCCCGCTCGAGCTGCCCGACGGCGTGTACGTGCCGAGCATCGACGTCGAGGCGCATCCGGCGCTGCTCGCGATCCGGGTGCGCGGCCGCCGCGATGCGATCGAAGCCGTGCAGCGCCGGTGGCACGCCGTGTTCGAGCAGGCGACGGTCGATCCGGCGACGCCGATGGCGCCGCTCCCGCCGCTCGCGACTCCCGGCTGGCAGGCCGATCTCGCCGTGCGCGCGCCCGGCACCGGCCCGCTGCTCAGCGCGCTCGGCGCGCCCGCCCCCGGGGCCGCGGCCCGCGCCGAGACGCTGCTGCGCGAGCTGTCGCCGCGCGCCCGCCGGCACCGGTGCCTGCTCACGGTTTCGGACCCGTCGCTGATGTCGGTCATCGACTGGCCGCCGGCGCCCGCGGCGCCCCGGCCCGACGCGCCGCCGACGCCGTTCGCCGAGCGGCCCGGCAACGGCTTCGGGGCCGTGCACTCGCCCCTCGACGACCTGCTGTGGACCCAGCTGCTGCCGCGCACCCCCGACGGCTTCGCCGCCCTGCAGGTCGTGCGCGGGGCGGCCGAGCGCGAGATCACCGCGATCGCGCCGCGCGGCCGCGACGGCCGCCCGACGGTCGTGCAGATCTCGACGCTCACCCTGGCCCGCGACCTGCTCGTGCGGGTCGCCACCGACGCCCCGCTCACCATCCCGCAGCGCCGGCAGCTCGTCGAACGGCTCGTCACCGCGCCGATGCCGTACGCCGACCCGCTGCTGCGCGACGCGGTGGCGGCGGCCGAGCAGACCGATCTCCACGGCTTCGCGCGCCTCGACCGGCTCTTCGGGGCGCCCCCGGCGCCGGCCCCCAGCATCGCCGGGGTGCGCGCCGCGCTCGCCCAGGCGAGCCGCACGACCCACCTGAAGCTGCCCCGCATCGCGCCGGTGCTCGGCGGCGACCCGGCCGCCGCGACGAGCGATCTGCCGTTCTTGGTCGCACCGATCGACGCCATCCCGCGTCAGCGCTTCGGGTCGGTGCTCCCGAAGCAGCGCCTCCGCACCATCGGCGAGCACGTCGGCGTGCTCGGCCTCGACGGCGCGAAGCTCGTCGACGCGACGCCCCGGGCGTTCGGCGATCCCGCGGCGCGGGCCGGGCGCGAGGGCGTCGACCTCGACCGGCTCATCGCGGTGTACACGTCGAACGCCGACGGCGGCGCCGAGACGTCGCCGACCGGCCGCCCCGACATCCTGATGCTCGTCGACGACCGGCTGCGCCACCTCACGATCGTCCCGGCCCTGTTCGCGCGGCGCGGGCGGCTCGAGCGGCTGCTCGAGGAGCGCACGGCCGGCGCTCCCCGCATCCACTCCCCCGGACTCGCGCCGTCGGCCGCGGCGCTCACCGCCATCGCCCGCAAGCAGCGGCGCACGAGCGCCGTCCTCTACGGGGTCGCGGCGGTGATGGTGGGCGGCGTCCTCGCGCTCGCGATCGGCCAGGCCATCGAGGAGCGCAGCCGGCCCACCGAGCCGGTGCGGCACGAGACCGGCACCGCCGTCGAGCTCGACCACGGCACGACGGTCACCGTCGAGTCGATCGAGCGCGAGCCCGAGGGGGCGCCCGACGGCGTCAACGTCGCGACCGTCGAGTACTGCGCCGGCGAGGGCGGCCACGGCGGCGCGCTCGGCACCGAGGAGTGGTTCGAGCCAGCGAACTTCAGGATGTGGCGCGGCGCCGTCGAGCTCGACCGGATGATCGCGGGGCTCGAGCGCGAGGTCGATCCGCACCGGATGTGGGCGAACACCTGCGAGGTCGGCACCATCGCCTACCTCGACGGCGGCGACGGCGAGCTCTACGTCGTGTTCGAGAACGCCGACGGCCACATGGCGCGCTGGAACGCCCCGCCGGGCGAGTAGCGCCCATCGGGGCCGGGGGCGGCGCTCGTGCCGCCCCCGGCGGCGTCAGCGGCCCTCGGACTCCGCGGCGATCGCGTCGGCGGCGGTCGGGTCGGCGTCGCGCAGCAGCGCGTCGAGCCGCTCGACCTCGCCGGCCTCGCCGATGTCCTCGGCGGCGCGGCGCAGCAGCCAGAAGCAGCGGAGCACGCCGCGGTTCGGCTCGTGCGACCACGGCACCGGGCCCTGCCCGCGCCAGCCCGCCTTGCGCAACGCATCCAGGCCGCGGTGGTAGCCGACGCGGGCGTACGCGTACGCGACCAGCCGCATCCCCTTGCGGTGGGCCGATTCGGCGGCCTCGGCCCAGGCGAGCGACGAGGTCGGGTGCTTCTCGACGATCGCCTCGTTCGCGGCGAGATCGTCGGGGAGGTTGCTGAGGTCGTCGAGCACGTCGGGCTCGGCGGGGAGCCGGGTCTCGGGGATGCCGAGGAGGTTCTGCGCGTCCATGACCGGATGCTATCCCGGCCGCCTCGGCGCCCGATCATGACGGCGCGGGATGCGCATCCGGCGGTCGTGCCGTAACCTGGCACGCAACCACGTGCACCGGGGTCGGTGAAAGTCCGAGCCGGCGGTACAGTCCGCGACCCGCGTCGCGACCCCCGAGCGATCGGGCGAACGAGGCGGCTGAGCTGGTGAGATTCCAGCACCGACGGTGAAAGTCCGGAGGGGAGGCGCACGTGCCCGGCGATCGGCTCGACGATCGCCAGGCCGTTCCGGCGAACGCACGCTCGCCCGCAGCTCCCCTCGCACTCCCGGTCACCCGACCAGAGGAGAGCGAATGACCGGCACCGCACGCCGCAGCGCCGTCCAGCGCGCCGCCGCGCGCCACTGGCCGCGCGTCGCCGCGCCGGCCGCGCTCGCCGTCACCGCGCTCACCGTGTGGGAGCTCGTCGTGCGCGCCGGGCTCGTCCGCGAGGCGTTCCTGCCGGCGCCCTCCTCGCTCGCCGTCCGCTTCGGCCACGAGCTCGCGAACGGCCCCCTCCTCGCCCACACCGGCGTCACCGTCTCCGAGGCGCTGCTCGGCACGCTGTTCGCGATCCTCGTCGCGGTGCCGCTCGGCTACCTCATCGCCCGGGTGAGCTGGGTCGACATGGCCGTCACCCCCTACGTCACCGCCTCGCAGGCGATCCCCGCGGTCGCGGTGGCGCCCCTGCTCGCGCTCTGGATCGGCTACGGGCTCACCCCCATCGCGATCCTCTGCGCCGTCGTCGCGTTCTTCCCGATGCTCATCACCACCGTGCTCGGCGTGCGCGCCCTGCCCCGCGACGTGCTCGAGGCCGCCCGCCTCGACGGCGCCTCGTGGTGGCAGTCGCTCGTGTGGGTCGAGTCGCCGATCGCGCTGCCGAGCGTGCTCGCCGGCATCCGCGCCGGCATGGCGCTGTCGGTGACCGGCGCCGTCGTCGGCGAGTTCACGATGGGCGGCCGCGGCCTCGGCATGCTGCTCACCCTCTACCGCGACGCGAACGACACCGCGGGGCTCTTCGCCACGCTGATCATGCTCGCCCTGCTCGCGGTCGGCCTGTTCACCGTGCTGCGCGTGCTCGAGGCGGTCGTCCGCGCCCGCCGGCGCGCCCGCCGCATGCACCGCGACCGCGACGCGAACGGCAGCGCCGCCCTCCACCTCACCGTCTGACGAGCTCCGTCCCGCATCCCTGCCCCCGCCCCGCCCCGCCCCATCCCGCCCCGAGAATCCGACCGGTAGTTGCACCGGCGAGTACCGGTCGGGGGACGGGGCGACGCACCACCGAAAGAAGCACCCCATGACCGCATCCCCCGCCCGCCGCCTCCTGCGCGCCGCCGCCGTCGCCGCCGCCGCGGCGCTCGCCCTCGCCGGCTGCGCGACCGGCGCCGCCGACCCCGACGGCACCGGCGCCGCACCGAGCGGTGACCCGATCACCGTCGGCCTCACCTACACCCCGAACATCCAGTTCGCGCCGTTCTACGTCGCCGACGAGCTCGGCTACTTCGACGAGGCCGGCGTGAACGTCGAGCTCCGCCACCACGGCGAGAGCGAGGGCCTGTTCACCGCGCTCGAGGCCGGCACCGAGCAGCTCGTCTACGCCGGCGGCGACGAGATCGTGCAGGCCGTCGCCGGCGGCGTGCCGATCACCTCGGTCGCGACGATCTACAGCACCTACCCGGCCGTGCTCATCGTGCCCGCCGACTCGCCGATCCAGTCGGCCGACGACCTCGCCGGCCACTCGGTCGGCATCCCCGGCCCGTTCGGCCAGACCTGGTTCGCGCTGCAGGCGCTGCTCGACCGCTCGGGCCTCGACGAGTCGCAGGTCGACGTGCAGCACATCGGCTACACCCAGCAGGCCGCGCTCACCACCGACAAGGTCGACGCCGTGATGGGCTTCTCGAACAACGACGCCGTGCAGTTCGAGGCGAGCGGCTTCCCCGTGCGGATCATCGACGCCGTCGACCCCGACGCCCCGACGCTCGTCGGCCCCGCGCTCGGCGCCGCCACCTCGCTCGTCGAGGAGCGCGGCGACGACGTCACCGCCGTGCTCGAGGCCGTCGAGCGCGCGATCGAGTACGTCGCCGAGAACCCCGAGGAGACCGTCGAGATCGCCGCGAAGCACATCCCGACCCTCACCACCGACGAGGCGAAGGCCTCGGCGCTCGCCACCCTCGAGGCGACGATCCCGCTGATGGAGCCTGCCGACGGCGCCGAGCCGCTCGTCAACGACGAGGATGCCTGGGCGGCGATGTGCGAGTTCATGCCGGCCGCCGGCCTCATCGAGGGCGAGGTCGACTGCGCCGCCGCGTACACGAACGAGCTGCTGCCGTAGCCGCGGCGCACCTGCCGGCTCGGGCCGGGAGCCGCGACGGCGGCTCCCGGCCCGTTGCGCGGAGGGCCCTGCCCTTCGAGAGCGATGGGAGATTTCCGATCGGTGCGCGCTCATGGATCGGAGCGGGAATCATGCGGGTGCCTCCGCGGGCCCGCGGAGGCCATCGCTCTTGACGGGATGGTCAGCCTCGCGTCGGGCAGAATGAGCGGCACTCGAAGGGCGAGAACGGACGGCGGAGGACGGGGTCGAGGCGGATGCAGCAGCGCGATGACGAGCCGGGGGCCTCGGAGGAGGTCGTCGACGAGGACGGCCGCACCGTCGAGGTGCCCGAGCCGACCGGTCCGATCGAGCTGCCGGGCGTCGGCCCCTGGCAGGGCGAGTGGCCCGACGACCCCCGCTACGACCCCGAGCTGCTGCAGCACGGCGACCGCCGCAACGTGATCGACCGCTTCCGCTACTGGACGATGGCGGCGATCGTCGAGCAGCTCGACGCCGAGCGGCACCCCTTCCACGTCGCCATCGAGAACTGGCAGCACGACCTCAACATCGGCTCGATCGTGCGCTCGGCGAACGCGTTCGGCGCCCGCGCCGTGCACATCGTCGGCCGCAAGCGCTGGAACCGCCGCGGCGCGATGGTCACCGACCGCTACCAGCACGTCGAGCACCACGAGACCGCGGCCGCGTTCGTCGAGCGGATGCGGGAGCTCGGGCTCGCGGTCGTCGCCGTCGACAACGTGGCCGGCTCGCTGCCGATCGAGACGACGCCGCTGCCCGAGCGGTGCGTGCTCGTGTTCGGGCAGGAGGGGCCGGGGCTGTCGGCGGAGATGCTCGCGGCGGCCGATGCCGTGATCGGCATCACCCAGTTCGGGTCGACGCGGTCGATCAACGCCGCGGCGGCCGCGGCGGTGGTGATGCACGACTGGGTGCTGCAGCACCGGTACGGGCGGTAGGGCGGGGCGGCTCGGGTGCACCGCCGGCTGAGACCGTCGGCCCTTCGACAGGCTGAGGGCGGGGCGGCAGCTCATGGCGCGGGGGCCGGCTGAGCTCGCCGGCGGCGAGCGTCCGCCCTTCGGCGGCGCAGGGCCGCGGCGGGCTACCGCGCGAGCGAGCCGGTGAGGCCCGGGGCGACGGCGAAGCAGCGGTAGTCGCGCACGCCCGCATCCCATTCGGCCTGCGTCGCGGGCCAGCGCACCTCGATGCGCAGGTCGGCGACGGCGGCGGCCGCGTCGAGGTCGAGCACCGCCGGGTCCTGGCAGGCGAGCATCGCCCGCTCCCGCAGGGCCTCCTCGCCCGGCCAGTCGCCGTCGGGACCGGCGGCGACGTCGAACTGCGAGGCGACCGGCACCACCGCGTACTGCTCGGCGGCGTGCGGCTCGGCGCAGGGCGCCACCGCGAAGGCCGGCGCCCACGCCGACGAGTACTCGGCGAGGCACTCCCCCGGCTCGAGCCCCGCGACCGGCACCCCCGCATCCGCACCCGACTCGGCGGGCACGAGGTCGGCCGAGCCCGGGGGCCGGCCGGCCGGCGCGAGCCACCAGCCGAGCACGAGCGCGGCGACCATCGCGCCGATCATGATCCACACCCACGCCCACGGCATCCGCCGGATGCGGCGGGCGACGCCGCGCGACCACGGGTCGAACGAGCGGCCGGGTCGACGCGGGTCGCCGGGACGCCACTCGTCGTCCCAGCCGCCCGCGAGGTCGTCCGGCCGGTCGACCATCAGACCGGCTGCAGCCCGAGGTCGTCGAGTCCGATGGCGAAGCGGTAGGGGTAGCCGGCCGCCTCGATGCGCTCGCCGGCGCCGGTGGCGCGGTCGACGATGGTGACGACGGCGACGATCTCGGCGCCCGCCTTCTCGAGCGCGGCGCAGGCGGTGAGCGGCGAGCCGCCGGTCGTCGAGGTGTCCTCGAGCACGACGACGCGCTTGCCGGCGACCTCGGCGCCCTCGATCTGGCGGCCGCGGCCGTGGTCCTTCGGCTCCTTGCGCACGACGAACGCGTCGATCGCGCGGCCCTGCGCGACGCCGACGTGCATGACGGCGTTCGCGAGCGGGTCGGCGCCCATGGTGAGCCCGCCCACCGCATCCACCGGCCCGAACTCGTCGATGAGCTCGAGCAGCACCTCGCCGATGAGCGGGGCCGCGCGGTGGTCGAGCGAGAGCTTGCGCAGGTCGATGTAGTAGGAGGCCTGCTTGCCGCTCGAGAGCGTGAAGTCGCCGTGGAAGACGGCCTCGTCGGTGATGAGCTGGATGAGGGTGTCGCGTGCGGTCACGGCGCCAGTCTACGGCGGTCGCGCGAGCGGATACGGTGGTGCGCATGCGCATCGCCACCTGGAACGTGAACTCCATCCGCACCCGCAAGGCCCGCGTCGTCGACTTCCTGCTCCGCGCCGACATCGACGTGCTCGCGATGCAGGAGATCAAGTGCAGGCCCGAGCAGTTCCCGTACGACGAGTTCGATGCGGCGGGCTACGAGGTGATCGCGCACGGCACGAACCAGTGGAACGGCGTGGCGATCGCGTCGCGGCTGCCGATCGACGAGACCGTCGAGGGCTTCGACGGCATGCCCGGCTTCGGCGAGGCGGATGCGGAGGGGCTGCTGCCGCTCGAGGCGCGCGCGCTCGGCGCCTCGATCGAGGGCGTGCAGCTGTGGTCGCTCTACGTGCCGAACGGCCGCGAGCTCGACCACCCGCACTATCACTACAAGCTCGAGTGGCTGCGGGCGCTGCGCGCGGCGACGGATGCGTGGCGCGGGGCGAACCCGGATGCGCCGGTCGCGCTGATGGGCGACTTCAACATCGCGCCGCTCGACATCGACGTGTGGGACCGCGAGTTCTTCGAGGGGCGCACGCACGTGTCGGAGCCGGAGCGGGCGGCGTTCCAGGGCTTCCTCGACGACGGCTTCGTCGACGTCGTGCGCGAGCGGGGCGTCGAGGGCTACACGTACTGGGACTACCAGCAGCTGCGGTTCCCGCGGAACGAGGGCATGCGCATCGACTTCATCCTCGGCAACGCCGAGTTCGACGAGCTCGTCGTGGATGCGTCGATCGAGCGCGACGAGCGCAAGGGCGACGGCCCGAGCGACCACGTGCCGGTGGTCGTCGAGCTCGACATCGAGACCGGCCTCGATGACGACCGGCCGATGATCTTCTAGGCCGGCCGCACCGGGCCGCCGCCCGGGCCCCGCGGCCGACGCGCCGGCGCTCCGAGCCGGCGCGGGGGGCGTCGGCGACGCTGGCGTGGAGTGCCGCGTGACTCCACCTCGACGACGTGGAGCCGAAATGCAGGCGTGGACTCTCCACGCACTCACCGCTCGGCTCACGGCTCCACCTCGGCGAGGTGGAGCGCACTCCGACTCCACCCCGCCGGTGCCGACGTGGAGTGTTGCTCGACACCACCCCGCCGGCGTCCACGCCGACGTCGCCGCCGACGCTGGCGTGGAGTGCCGCGCGACTCCACCCGGACGGGGTGGAGCCGAAATGCAGGCGTGGACCCTCCACGCACTCACCGCTCGGCTGGCGACTCCACCTCGGCGAGGTGGAGCGCACTCCGACTCCACCCCGATGGCGTGAAAGCTGGGGCGGGTCCACGCGGGCTCGCGGGGTGCGAAGGCCCGACACAGGGATGCGGGCGCGGGCTCTGGGCGCAGAGGTGCGGGGAGCGATGGCCGGCGCGCAGGGCGCGCTGGGGTGCAAGAGGCGATGCGAGGCGAGGTGCGGCGCGGCGCGGCGATCCGGGGCTAGCAGCCCACCGCGAGCGCCGCGTCGGCGAGGCGGTAGGCGAGGTCGACGCGGGGGTCGGCGCCGTAGTCGGTGGGCGAGGCGGTCCAGGCGATCGTCACCTGGCGCACGCCGTCGGGACTCGCGAGCGCGATGGAGCGGTAGCCGAGGCCCGAGCCGAGGTGGCCGTAGACGAGGACGGGCTCGCCGATGCGCACCGTCACCGCGCCGGCCGGGTCGGTCTCGAGGGCGCCCGAGGTCGGCTCGGCGGCGGCGCCACCGCCATCGTCGGCGTCGCCCTCCGCACCGGCGTCGCCCGCGCCCGCGCCCCCGTCCGCATCCGCATCCGCATCCGCATCGCCGAGGAAGTCGTCGTCGGGACCGGCGAGGTCGGGCGCCGGCGCGTCGGAATCGGTCGGCAGCGCATCCTCGCCACCGGCGTCGGGCGAGGCCCCGTCGCCCGGCGCATCGGCATCCGCATCGGCATCCCCGTCGGTCGGCGCTGCGCCGTCCGCGTCCTCGGGCACCGCCTCCGGCACCTCGCCGGCCTCGATCGGCAGCAGCACCGGCGCACCGCCGTCGCCGCACGCATCCACGCGCCCCTGCACGCCGAGGCCGTAGCCGTCGGGACCGAGCGCGAGCATCTCGCCGAGCAGCTCGGGCGGCACGACGAGGCCGCGCACGAGGGCGCGCACGAACGTGTTCACGTCGGCGGCGTTCGACTCGATGCCGCCGGCGCCCGACCACAGCGACGCCTGCTGCAGCGTGACGTTCACCCGCAGCGCGCCGTCGACCCAGTAGCCGTGGAGGTGGGGGTCGGAGAGCAGGTCGTCGTCGGGCAGGCGGGTGCTGGCGAGTCCGAGCGGCTCGGCGATGCGCTCGTCGACGAGCTCGGCGAGCGACCGGCCGGTGAGGCGCTCGGCGAGCATCGTCAGCGCGATGTAGTTCGAGTTCGAGTACTCGAAGCGCTCGCCGGGCTCGAACCGCCAGGGCCGATCGGTGGCGAGCGCGAGCAGCTCCTCGTCGGTGCGCGGGGTCGACAGCGCGTCGGGGATCTCGTGGGCGCCGGCGGTGAGCCCGTCGACGTACTCGGGCAGCCCCGAGGTGTGGTCGAGCAGCTGCCGCACGGTCACCGGCGCGGGGGCGTCGTCGAGCGGTCCGGGCACGTGCTCGGCGAACGGATCGTCGAGGTCGAGGCGGCCCTCGTCGACGAGCTGCAGCACGATCGCGGCGAGCATCGGCTTGGTGAGGCTCGCGATGCGGAACGTGTGCCCGGGCCGCGCCGGCCGCTCGCTCGCGAGCGACTGCACGCCCGCGGCGTGCGACCACGCCTCGTCGCCGTCGCGCACCTCGATCACCGCGGCGGGCGCGCCGGCGGCGACGAGCTCGTCGAGCAGGTCGACGAGCTCGGCGGTGTCGAAGCTCGCGGATGCGGTGGGGCGCAGCGGCAGCGCCGTCGGCCCCGGCTGCGCCTGGCTCGTGCACCCCGCGAGGCCCGCCGCGAGCGCCGCCGCGAGCGCGACGCGCAGCGGCCGGAGGCGGCCGGCGCGACGGGTGCGGCGGGGGCGGCGGGGGCGGGGGATGCGGGGGTTCACGACCCCCGATGATCCCACGCCCCCGCATCCGACCGGTAGTCGCCGCTGCGACCACCGGTCGGATGCGGGCGGGGCGGCGGGCCCGGGTTGCGCTCGGGGGGATCGTCTAGCCTGGCGGCACGTCGCGAGGTCGCGACGCCGAATCGAACGCACGCCGCGCAGCAGCAGCGGGAGGGATCGGGCCCCGCGCCCGCGCGCGCCACGACAAGGGAGCCTCCTGTGTCCGCATCCCCACTGCCGCCGACCGGATTCGCGCAGCGCCACATCGGCATCGCCCCCGACGACCTGCGCCGGATGCTCGACGACCTCGGCCGCGCCTCGCTCGGCGCCCTCGTCGACGAGGCGGTGCCCGCGGACATCCGCTCGACGGCGCCGCTCGACCTGCCGCCGGCGCGCAGCGAGGCCGAGCTGCTCGCCGACCTGCGCGCGCTCGCCGCGAAGAACACGGTGCTGCGGCAGTGCATCGGCCAGGGCTTCAGCGACACGCA
>JAAYAS010000124.1 GCA_012719255.1 Microbacteriaceae bacterium
GGCGAACATGAACGGCCGGAGGTAGAGCGAGGTCTCCCCGCCGCTCGGCACCCAGCGGCCGTCGACCGCGACGAGCTGGCGGATCGACTCGATGAAGACCTCGGTCGGCAGCTCGGGCAGGGCCATGCGCCGCGCCGAGTGCTGGAATCGGGCGGCGTTCGCCTCGGGGCGGAACGTCCAGATCGAGCCGTCGTCGTGCCGGTACGCCTTGAGACCCTCGAAGATCTCCTGACCGTAGTGGAGGACCGCGGCGGCGGGGTCGAGCTTGATCGGCCCGTACGGCTCCACCTTGGCCCGATGCCACTCGCCCTTCCAGTGGATGGAGACCATGTGGTCGGTGAAGACCTCGCCGAAGCCGGGGGCCTCGAGGATGGCGGAGAGCTCGTCCTCCGTGCGCGGCGCCTCATGGCGCGCGACGTCGAACTCGAGCGACTGCGGGGCGAGCAGGTTCTTCATGATGCGGTTCCCTGGTGGTGGTGGCCGGTGCCGTCGGGCGGCGGCGCCGGGTTCAGATCCGAGCGACGATCGCGTCGCCGACCTGCGAGGTCGTGCGGGGCGCGGCCCCGCGGGCGGCGAGGTCGGCGTCGACCGCGGCGACGATCCGGGACGCGGCCTCCGGGGCCCCGACGTGGTCGAGGAGGAGCGCCGCGGAGAGGATCGCCGCGGTGGGGTCGGCCTTGCCGAGGCCAGCGATGTCCGGCGCGGAGCCGTGGACCGGCTCGAACATCGAGGGGTAGGCGCCGTCCGGGTTGATGTTCCCCGAGGCCGCCAGACCGATGCCGCCGCTGATCGCGCCGGCCAGGTCGGTGAGGATGTCGCCGAACAGGTTGTCGGTGACGATGACGTCGAATCTAGCAGGGTCCGTGACCATGAAGATCGTCGCGGCGTCGACGTGCATGTAGTCGACCGTCACGCCCGGGTGCTCGGCGGCCACCTCGGTGACGATGCGCTGCCAGAGCCCGCCCGCGTGCACGAGGACGTTCGTCTTGTGCACGAGGGTCAGCTTGCCGCGGCGGCGCTCGGCGCGCGCGAAGGCGTCGCGGACGACGCGTTCGACGCCGAATGCGGTGTTCACGCTCGTCTCGTTCGCCACCTCGTGCGGTGTCCCGCGTCGGATCGCGCCGCCATTGCCGACGTACGGACCTTCAGTGCCCTCGCGGACGACGACGAAGTCGACCTCGCCATGCTCGGCGAGCGGCGAGACGACGCCCGGGACGATCCGGGTCGGCCGCAGATTGACGTAGTGGTCGAGCGAGAAGCGCAGCTCGAGGAGCAGTCCGCGCTCGATGTTCGCAGCCTTGAGGCGCGGGTCGCCGGGCACGCCGCCGACCGCGCCGAAGAGGATCGCGTCGCTCGCCGCGATCCGCGCGAAGTCCTCCGCCGGGAGCACCTCGCCGTCCTCGAGGTAGCGCTCGGCGCCGAGCCGATACACGGTCTGCTCGAACGCGAGATCGCTGCCAGCCGTCACCGCCTTGAGCGCCTTGCGCGCCTCGGCGATGACTTCCGGACCGATCCCGTCGCCGGGGATCACCGCGAGCTGGAGCGTGCGAGCCATGCCCTCAAGCGTACTCGCGCGCTCCAGCCGCAATGAGCCGTCAGCTCCGTCGAGCGCGGACGATGCCGTAGGCGGCGCCGCCGATCACGAGGATGCCGAGCGGGACGAGGATGATCACGAGCCACATCGGGTCGAAGCCGCCAGCGGTCTCACCCGCTGCCGA
>JAAYAS010000125.1 GCA_012719255.1 Microbacteriaceae bacterium
AGCAGCATCGACGCCGCGGCGATGAGCGCGCCGCGGTGCTGCAGCAGCAGCGCGCCGACGACGCCGGCGAACAGGCCCAGCGGTACGAGCGTCGTCATCAGGCCGGCCGTGAAGAGCCCGGCGCGCAGCACGAGCGTGCGCGGATCGGCGAACGCGGTCGCGAAGAACGCGGGCAGCAGCATCACCGAGCACGGGCTCAGCAGCGACAGCACGCCGCCGAGCAGGGCGCCGGCGAACCCGATGTCGATCATCGGATGTGGGCGCTCGCGGCGGGGCGCGCGGGGGCCGGGATGCGCGGGGCGGCCGGCATGCGCGGGGCGGCCGGGATGCGGAGGCCGGCCGGGGTGGGCTGGGCGCGGTCCATTACGGCGTCGCCCCCGCCGCCTCGAGCTGCTGGTCGATGAGCTCGCGGAAGTTCTCGATCGGGTAGGCGCCCGAGAACACGAGGTCGCCGAGGATGAAGGTCGGGGTGCCGCTCACGCCGACGAGCTGCGCCTCCTGCAGGTCGGCCTGCACGAGCGCGGCGAGCTCGGGGGAGTCGAGGTCGGCCTCGAACTGCGCGAGGTCGGGCACGCCCGCCTCGCCGGCGATCTCGATGAGCCGCTCGCGGGGCAGATCGGTGTGGCCGCCCTGCTCGGCGAGCGCGAACACCGCCGAGTTGTACTCCCAGAACAGCCCCTGCTCGCCGGCGGCGCGGGCGGCCAAGGCCGCGAGCTCCGACTGCTCGCCGAAGATCGGCACGTCCCGCCATTCGATGCGCACGAGGCCGGTCTCGACGTACTCGGCGACGATGTGCGGCTGCGTGTCGGTCGAGTAGAGGCCGCAGTAGGGGCAGCGGTAGTCGCTGTACTCGATGAGCACGATCGGCGCGTCGACGTCGCCCATCGCGGTCGGATCGTCGGCGTCGCGTCGGGCGAACTCGCTCGGCAGCATCTCGGGGCCGGCCGGCGCGGCCCGCTCGGGCGCCTGCTGCTGGCCCGCGTCGACCGGCGCCTCGGGCACCTGCTGGCCGGCGTCGCCGGCGGTGTCGGCACCGGGTCCGGCGGGGCGTGCGAACACCGCCACCAGGGCGATGATCACCGCGGCCACCACGGCGGCGATGAGCCACTTCTCGCGCGTGCTCAGCGCCTTTCCCGACGTCGTTCCCATGCTCGTCAATACCCCCTGGCGTATATTCGTCGCGACCCAGTCTGACAGACCCTACGCATCGACGTGAAAGGCTCCCTCCATGCTCGCCGTCCTCCGCGCCTGGCCCGCCCGCCGCTGGTTCGTGGCGCTCTCGACCGCGGCGATCACGTACCTCGTCATCGCGATCCCGACCGTCCTCATCCCGAACCCGTGGTTCGCGCGCGAGATCCCGCCGACGATCTGGGCGCAGCCGGTCGCGATCGTGAGCTCGGTGCTCGCCGGGATGCTCACCGCCACCTACGTGCGCTCGCCGCTCGGCAACGAGCAGCTCGAGCGAGAGGGCCGGGCCGGGCTGCTCGGCGGGGTCGTGACCTTCTTCGCGGTCGGCTGCCCGGTCTGCAACAAGCTCGTGCTGCTCGCGCTCGGCTGGTCGGGCGCGATGCAGTTCTTCGCGCCGGTGCAGCCGCTGCTCGCCGCCGCGTCGATCGCGCTGCTCGCCTGGGCGCTCGTGCGCCGGATGCGCGGCGAGATCGCCTGCGAGGTGCCCGCGCGCGCGTAGCCGACGTTCGCCGCGCTCGACCCTCCCGGGGGAGTCGCCGACCGCCCCGGCGCGCGTCCGCGACGCCGCGCCGACCCTCCGCAGGCCGTCGGGATGCGCGCGCCGACCTTCGTCGACGGCGCGACCGCCCACCCACCGCCACGGGCGGCTCCGGCGGGAGCGCCCGCATCCCACTCGCGACTAGGCTGGCGGACATGAGCGATGACCTGTACGCCTCGGCCGGCGTCGACACCGCGGCGGGCGACCGCGCCGTCGACCTCATGAAGAAGGCCGTGACGGCCACGCACGGACCCGAGGTGATCGGCGGCTTCGGCGGGTTCGCCGGGCTCTTCGACGCCTCGCGCCTCGCCGGCATGCGCCGCCCGCTGCTCGCCACCTCCACCGACGGCGTCGGCACCAAGGTCGCGATCGCGCAGGCGATCGACAAGCACGACACCATCGGGCAGGACCTCGTCGGCATGGTCGTCGACGACATCATCGTGGTCGGCGCCGAGCCGATGTTCATGACCGACTACATCGCCTGCGGCCGCGTCGTGCCCGAGCGCATCGCCGCGATCGTCAAGGGCATCGCCGACGCCTGCGCCGCCACCGGCACCGCGCTCACCGGCGGCGAGACCGCCGAGCACCCGGGCCTGCTCGGTCCCGACGACTACGACGTCGCCGGCGCGGTCACCGGCGTCGTCGACGCCGACAGGCTGCTCGGCGCCGAGCGGGTCGTCGACGGCGACGTCGTCATCGCGCTCGCCGCATCCGGCCTGCACTCGAACGGCTACTCGCTCGTGCGCCGCATCATCGCCGACGCCGGCATCGACTACGGCGCGCACGCCGACGACTTCGGCCGCTCGTGGGGCGAGGCGCTGCTCGAGCCCACCCGCCTCTACACCGGCGAGCTCGTGCGGGTGCTGCGCCGCCCCGAGCTCGACGGCGCGGTGCACGCCTTCTCGCACGTCACCGGCGGCGGCATCGCCGCGAACCTCGCCCGGGTGCTGCCCCGCGGCTCGTGGGTCGAGCTCGACCGGTCGCTGTGGTCGCCGCTGCCCGTGTTCCGAGTGCTCACCGACCTCGCGGGCGCCTCGCTCGAGTCGGTCGAGGGCACCTGGAACCTCGGCATCGGCATGTTCGCCATCGTCGAGGCCGAGCGGGCGGATGCGGTGCTCGCCGCCTGCCGCGCCGAGGGCCACGAGGGCTGGATCGCCGGCCGCGTCTCGACCGCCGAGCGCTCGCTCGACGGCTTCGCGCAGGGCGACAAGGGCGTCGACGGCGGCGCCGTGCGCCTCGTGGGGGCGTACGCGGAGTAGCGCGCGACGCCGCGCGGCGTCGGGCGCGGCGTCGCGTAGGAGGCCCCGGCGCCGGTCTACGAGCATCGCGCCGCGCCGACTCTCCCGGGCCGGTCGTCGACTCTCCCGGGAGAGTCGACCGTCGTGCGGGGGATGCGCGGAAATCGGCCGATTCGGGCCTCCTGACGCGCCGTCCCATGCGATCGCATTCGATCCGCCGACTCTCCCGGGCCGGTCGACGACTCTCCCGGGAGAGTCGGCGGGGCTCGGAACCGCCCCGGCACCATCGACCCGGCCAACCCCGCCGGCTACCGCTCGCCGAGCACCTCGCGTGCGGTGCGGTCGCCGACGACGAGCGTCGTGATCGCGCCGGCGATGGTGAGCGCGATCGTCGCGCCCGCGGCGATGAGGAACGGCGCCACCGTCGCGCCGAGCGTCGCGGTGACGATCGCGCCGAGCGCCGCCGCGCCGTTGAGCCGCTGCGACCACGGCCACGCCGCCTCGTGCGCCGCGCGCCAGGTGGCGTCGGTCGAGCGCACCGCGGCGGTGCGGATGCCCGCGAACGACGAGTCGGGAGTGATCTCGCCGGCGGCGGCCGCGCGCATCGCGTAGAGCGCGAGCACGTTGCCGATGAGCAGGATCATCCCGAGGATGATCCCCATGCCGATGCCGGGGGCCTGCAGCTCCACGGGCTAGGCGAGTCGACGCTGGTCGACGTCGCGCCAGGTGTCGTCGGCGTCGTCCTCGTCGTCGAGGTACTCCGACCACTTCGACAGCTCGTCGACCCCATCCTCAGGACGCGAGCCCTGCAGCTCGCGCTCGAGCTGCTCGTAGTCGGTCTCCGGGATGTTGTACTTCAGCTCCCGGGCGACCTTCGTGTGCTTCGCCTTCTGACGGCCACGCCCCATAACGCGCAACCCCCTCATAGCATCGGGCCGGGCGAGCGATGAGTCGACCGGCCGGTGAACGACAACGTGAAATCTGGGGCGAGTTTACCACGGCGTCATGTTCGAGCGGAGCGGGCGAGGCGTCGATCGTCGGGCCCGCGCCGCCGTACACTCGGGGCACGCGTCCGAGCGAACGCGCCCGAGCTTCATCCCGTCTCTCTTCTCGCCGCTGGGAGGATCGTTGACCGCCGTCGTCGATCGCGTCGATATCGCGGTGATCGGCGCGGGCGCCCCCGGTCTCACGATGGCGTACTCGCTGCGCGCCCTCGGGCTGCAGCCGCTGCGCGACTTCGTCGTGCTCGACGAGCGCCCGGCGCCCGGCGCGAACTGGCACCGGGCCTGGGACTTCCTCACCGTCGACCGCGGCCGCCGCGCCGGCGAGCTCGTCGAGCTGCCCGGCCAGGCCGAGCTCGGCCTCGGCATCGACCGCATCGCCCCCGACGCGCTCGCCCGCGACGTCGTGCCCGAGATGTGGCGCAAGTACGAGTACGCCTACGGGCTGCAGGTGGCCCACGGCATCCGCGCCCTGCGGGTCGAGCCGGTGCGGCGCCGCGACGACCTGCGCATCACCACGACGCGGCCCGACGGCGGCACCGCGCAGTTCGCGGCGCGGCTGCTCGTGAGCGCGGTGAGCACCTGGTCGCATCCGTTCGTGCCCTGGTACCCGGGCGCCGACCGCTTCGCCGGCGTGCAGGACCACGTCTACCGGCGCGACTCGTTCGCGGCGTTCGCCGGGATGCGGGTGCTCGTCGTCGGGGGCGGGCGCAGCGCGGTCGCGGTGCTGCTCGAGCTCGAGCGGCTCGGCGCGCGCACCGCGTGGTCGACGCTGCGCGAGCCCGACTTCCTCGATCGGCCGACGTTCGGCCTCGTCCGCCGCCGCTCGGCGCTCACGCTCGCCGAGATCGGCCTCGAGCGGCGCTCGCGGGTCGCGCGGATGGCGGCGCGCGGCCGCTGGCTGCCGTCGGACGTGTCGGTGCGCGGCATCCCGCAGACGCTCGAGGTGTTCGAGGGGCGGCGGCGCGGCACGCTCGCCTCGCGGGGTCCGCTCGAGCGGCTCGAACCGGATGCGGCGGTGTTCGCCGACGGGTCGCGCGCGCCGATCGACGCGGTGCTCTGGGCGACCGGCGGCCGCGAGTCGACCCGCTACCTCGCGCCGCTCGGCCTGCGGGATGCGGGCGGGACGCCGAAGGTGCGCTCGGGCTGGTCGCGCCGCGACGAGCGCGTCGGCTTCCTCGGCTACGGCCCCGGCATGGACGCGACCGAGGCGCTCGAGGGCGCCGTCGACCTCGCCGAGGACGCCATCGACCGCCTCGTCGGGTAGGCCGCGTCGCGCCGCGGGGTGCGGCTCAGCGGGCGGCGGCGAGGGTGTGCGTGAGGCCGTAGGCGAGGGTGAAGGCGACGCCGCAGGCGAGCAGCTGCCCCGCGGTCCAGGCGGCGGCGCGGCCGAACGATCGCTCGGCGAGCGCACGCCACGCATCCAGCGACGCCGTCGAGAACGTCGTGAAGCCGGCGCACAGCGCGATGAGCGCCGTGAACGGCCACTGCTGCGAGGTGTCGAGCGCGGTGATCACGAGTCCCGCGCCGCCGACGCCCGCGGCGAGGCAGCCGAGCGTGTTCACGAGCATCGTCGACGTGCCGGCCGCGAGTCCGGCCCGCTCGCGGAGGAGCGTGTCGACGAGGTAGCGGAGCGCCGCCCCGACGCCGCCGCCGGCGACGAGGATGACGAGGCTCCACTGCGCGAGCGCCGGGTTCATCGCGGCTCCTCGGCGTCGGCGCGGTCGGCGCCGGAACCGTCCGCGCCGGAACCGTCCGCGCCGGCCGCCTCGCTCGCGTCGTCGACCGGCGCGCCCGGCACGGCGCCCCGGGCCGCGGCCCCGCGCATCCCGAGCCACCAGCCCGCGGCGCTCGCGACGAGGCCGAGCACGACCGTCGCGAGCGCGCTCGGCAGCCAGAGCAGCTGCACCGGCGCGAGCAGATTCGGCACGGCGAGCAGGATGCCCGAATAGCTCGTGTAGCCGCCGCACAGTCCGGTGCCGAGCAGCAGGCGCCACGGCTCGCGGCGGCCCGCGTCGCGCAGCGCCCACGCGGCGAGCCAGGCGAGCGCGAACGCGCCGGTGATGTTGACGACCA
>JAAYAS010000126.1 GCA_012719255.1 Microbacteriaceae bacterium
CGAATCGAAGGACGTGAAGTGACCTACCCCCGCCTCAACCCCGAGCTGCCCGCCCAGCACGAGCTGCTCTCGTCGGCCGCGATCGTGACGCCCGCGAGTGGGAGGGCTTCGCCTCGGCGACCCGCGCGGCGGCCGCCGGCGGCGTCACGACGATCATCGACATGCCGCTCAACTCGATTCCGCCGACGGTGAGCGTCGAGGCGCTCGAGCAGAAGCGCGCCGTCGCCCGCGACCAGGCCTACGTCGACGTCGGCTTCTGGGGCGGCGCGGTGCCGGGCAACACCGGCGAGCTGCGCGCGCTCCACGACGCGGGCGTGTTCGGCTATCCACAAGGGGCGGATCGCGCAGGGCTACGACGCCGATTTCGCGATCTTCGCCGACGACGACGCGTACGTCGTCGACGTCGACAAGCTCCACCACAAGAACCCCATCACCCCCTACGCCGGCCGTCCTCTGGCGGGCGTCGTGCGCCGGACCTTCCTGCGGGGGCAGGAGATCGACCGCACCGCGCCCCACGGCCAGCTGCTCACGCGGGGTGAACTGGGATAGCGCATCCGAGCGGAGGGCGCGCGGCCCGGCACGGCCCGCGCCGCACCCGCGACCAGGATGCCCACCGCGCCCCCGCCGGGGACGACGAGATGGGCGTCGTCCCCGGCGGGGGCACGGGTGCATGAACTAGACTCGAACGCGTGACCAACGCGAAGATCTATGACGCTGTTCTTATCGGTGGTGGCGTCATGTCCGCCACCCTCGCCGCCCTCATCCGCGAGCTCGAGCCCGACTGGTCGATCAAGATCATCGAGCGACTCGACGATGTTGCGCAGGAGTCGTCGGGCCCGTGGAACAACGCGGGCACCGGTCACGCCGCGCTGTGCGAGCTCAACTACACGCCCGAGAAGGACGGCGTGATCGACATCTCGAAGGCGCTCACCATCAACGAGCAGTTCCAGGTGTCGCGCGAGTTCTGGGCCTCGCTCGTGCGCGACGGCAAGCTGCCGCAGCAGCCCGACTTCATCAACCCCGTCCCGCACATGACGTTCGTGCGCGGCGCCGAGAACGTCGAGTTCCTCCGCCGCCGCTACGAGCTGCTCAAGGACCAGCCGCTGTTCCGCACCATGGAGTTCAGCGACGACCCCGCGAAGATCTTCGAGTGGACCCCGGCGCTCGTCGTCGGCCGCGACAAGGACGAGAAGATCGCGATGACCCGCGTCGAGCAGGGCACCGACGTCGACTTCGGCGCCCTCACCCGCGAGCTCATCCAGGACGCCATCGACCGCGGCGCCGTCGTGCGCCTCGGCACCGAGGTCGTCGACCTGCGCCGCCGCCCCGACGGCGTCTGGCAGGTCGCTACCAAGGTGCGCTCGGGCGCCGAGCGCGGCCGCAAGAACGTCACCCACGCCCGGTTCGTGTTCGTCGGCGCCGGCGGCGGCGCGCTGCCGCTGCTGCAGAAGTCGGGCATCCCCGAGGTGAAGGGCTACGGCGGCTTCCCGATCTCGGGCGTGTTCATGCGCACCGACAACCCCGCGGTCGTCGCCCAGCACCAGGCGAAGGTCTACGCGATGCCCCCGGTCGGCGCCCCGCCGATGTCGACCCCGCACCTCGACACCCGCGTCGTCGAGGGCAAGAAGTCGCTGCTGTTCGGCCCCTACGCCGGCTTCAACACGAAGTACCTCAAGCACGGCTCGCTGCTCGACTTCTTCCGCTCGCTGAAGCTCGGCAACCTCGGCACCTACCTCACCGCCGGCCTCGCGAACCTCGACCTCGTCGTCTACCTCGTCAAGGAGGTCTTCGCCTCGAAGCAGCAGCGCTTCAAGCAGCTGCTCGACTTCTACCCCGAGGCCGAGATCGACGACTGGCGCCTCATCACCGCCGGCCAGCGCGTGCAGGTGATGAAGAAGGGCCCCGACGGCAAGGGCGTGCTGCAGATGGGCACCGAGGTCATCACCGGCGCCGACGGCACCATCTCGGGTCTCATGGGCGCCTCGCCCGGCGCCTCGGTCGCCGTGCCGGTCATGGTCGACCTGCTCCGCCGCTGCTTCCCCGAGAAGCTCGGCGAGTGGGAGCCGAGGATCGCCGAGCTCGTGCCGAGCTACGGCAACCCGGCGAACGCCTCGGTCGAGCGCGCCACCGAGGTGCAGAACTCGACCGCCGGCCCGCTCGGCATCACCCCCATCCCGTAGCCCCGCACCCCGCGGCCCCATGGGGACGGACGTGTACGTCGTCGGGATCGCCGGCGGCACCGGCAGCGGCAAGACCGCGCTCACGCGCGCGCTGCACGGCCGGTTCGCCGGCGATTCGAGCCTGATCAGCCACGACAACTACTACAAGCGGCGCGACGAGCTCAGCTACGAGCAGCGCACGAAGCTCAACTACGACCATCCGAGCGCGTTCGACAATGACCTGCTCGTCGAGCATCTCGACGAGCTGCTCGGCGGGCGGGGCGTCGACATCCCGGTCTACGACTTCGCCGTGCACAACCGCTCGGCCGAGGCGCTGCGCGTCGCGCCGCGCCGCATCCTCTTCCTCGAGGGGCTGCTGCTGCTCGACGACGCGCGGCTGCGCGAGCGCTGCGATCTGCGCATCTACGTCGACACCGACGCCGATGTGCGCATCCTGCGCCGCGTGAAGCGCGACGTCGTCGAGCGCGGCCGCACCATCGAGTCGGTCGAGCGGCAGTACCTCGCCACCGTGAAGCCGATGCACGAGCAGTACGTCGAGGCGACGAAGCAGTACGCCGACCTCGTCGTTCCCGAGGGCGGCTACAACGAGCGCGCCATCGAGATCATCGCCGGCGGGCTCGCCGCGGTGATCGCCCGCGAATCGGACACGGCGCCGAGCGGCTGAGCGGCGGGCGCGGGGCTGAGCGGCGGGTGGCTCGCCGCGCTTCATCGGCCGCGCGGCGGATGCGCGGGTCGGGGGCGGGACTTGCCGCAGTTGCGGTGATCTCCACGTTGGAACCCCGTGGATGCGGTGCGCTAGCCTGTGTGCAGGCGCATCCACGGCGAACGGAGACTCGCGATGGCGCAGATTCGGATTTCGCAGGCCGCGCGCTTCGTCGGCGTCAGCGACGACACCGTGCGCCGGTGGATCGACCAGGGACTGCTCGCGCGCGGCGACGGCAACGGCCCGGCGACCGTCGACGGCCTCGAGCTCGCGCGGCTCGTGCGCGACAGCGCCGTGCTGCCCGCCGACCCCGCCGACATCGGGCGCAGCGCCCGCAACCGCTTCGTCGGCATCGTCACCGAGGTGATTGTCGACCGCGTCATGGCGCAGGTCGAGCTGCAGTGCGGACCGCATCGGGTCGTCGCGCTGATCTCCGCCGAGGCGGTGCGCGAACTCGGTCTCGAACCGGGCGACGTCGCCACCGCCGTCGTCAAGGCGACCAACGTCGTCATCGAGCAGGGGAGCTGACGTGCGCGCGCGCATCCGCGGGCGCGCGGCGGCGCGCAACCCGCGCCGCGCGGCGGGCGGGCGCGTCGGCACCGGCGCGGCCCGCCGCATCCCGCTCGGCTCGGCGGCCCGGGACATCCCCGACTCCGCGCCCCGCCGCATCCGCGCTCGGAGGCGCCCGCGCCTCCCGCTCGTCGGCGCGCTCGCGCTCGCGGCCGCGACGCTCCTCACCGCCTGCGGGGCGGTCGCGCCCGCCGAGCCCGGCCCGGCGGCGACCGGCGACGGCGGGGTCGGGCCTTCCGGCGAGCTCACGGTGCACGCCGCCGCCTCGCTGCACGAGGCGTTCGCCGAGCTCGCCGACGAGTTCATGGCCGCGCACCCCGGCACCGCGATCACCGTCAGCACCGGCGGCTCGTCGGGCCTCGTCGCGCAGCTGCGGGAGGGCGCGCCCGGCGACGTGCTCGCCACCGCCGACGAGCGCACGATGGCGCAGGCCGTCGAGGAGGGCCTCATCGCCGGCGAGACGCCGGTCTTCGCCACGAACACGCTCGCGATCGTCACCGAGCCGGGCAACCCGAAGGGCATCGCCGGGCTCGCCGACCTCGCCGCCGCCGACGTGCGGCTCGTCGTCTGCGCCGAGCAGGTGCCCTGCGGCGCGGCGACCGCGCGGCTCGAGGCGGCCGCGGGAGTCGAGCTGCGGCCGGTGAGCGAGGAGCACGCCGTCACCGACGTGCTCGGCAAGGTCGTCGCCGGCCAGGCCGACGCGGGCCTCGTCTACCGCACCGATGCGGTGGGCGCCGGCGACGCGGTCGCGATCGTCGAGATGCCCGAGGCCGCCGGCATCGTCAACGCCTACCCGATCGGCGTCACCGCGAACGCCGCGAACCCCGCGCTCGCGCGGGCGTGGATCGAGTTCGTCCTCGCCGAGCCGGCGCAGTCGCGGCTGCAGCACGACCACGGCTTCGGCGCGCCGTGAGCCGCGGACTGCTACCCGCCTGGGCGCGGTGGACCGGCCTCGGCATCGCGGCGCTGCTCGCGCTGCCGCTCGCGGGGCTGCTCTCGCGCGTGCCGTGGGGCGAGTTCGTCGGCCTCGTCGGCTCGCCCGCAGCGCTCGCGGCGCTCGGGCTGAGCCTGCGCACCTCGTTCGCCGCCACCGCGCTGTCGGTGCTCCTCGGCGTGCCCGTCGCGCTCGTGCTCGCCCGCGGCGGGATCCCCGAGCCCGTGCTGAAGGCTGTGCGCACGCTCGTGCTGCTGCCGCTCGTGCTGCCGCCGGTCGTCGGCGGCATCGCGCTGCTCGCGACCTACGGGCGGCGCGGACTCGTCGGGCAGCTCGTGCTGCCCCTCGGCATCGAGATCGGCTTCACGACGCTCGCGGTCGTGATCGCGCAGACCTTCGTGGCGATGCCCTTCCTCGTGCTCACCCTCGAGGGGGCGCTGCGCGCGCGGTCGACGGAGCTCGAGGCGGTCGCGCTCACGCTCGGCGCCTCGCCGACCCGGGTGCTCGCGACCGTGACGCTGCCGCTGCTCGCACCGAGCCTCGTCACCGGCACGGTGCTCGTGTTCGCCCGCGCGCTCGGCGAGTTCGGCGCGACGCTCACCTTCGCCGGCTCGCTCGCCGGGGTCACGCGCACGCTGCCCCTCGAGATCTACCTGCAACGCGAGGTCGACCAGCGCGCGGCGATCGCGATGAGCGTGCTGCTCGTCGTGGTGGCCGCGGTGATCGTCGCGGTCGCCTACCGGGCACCGGGCGGTCCGGGGCGCTCGCGGCGGGGCGGGGATGCGGGGCTGCGGGCCGGTGCCGCGTCGCCGACGGATGCCGTGGTGCGGGCCGGTGCGGGGGCAGCGGCGCCGACCGGTGCCGGTGTGCCGGCGGGTGCCGACGCGCACGCCGCGCGTGCGGGTGCGGCACCCGTCGGTGAGCGGCCCGGCGCCGGTGGCGCGTTCGACGCACCGGCGCTCGACGCCCGCATCCGCATCGCCGGTCGCGAGGTCGACGTGCACCTGCGCGCCGGGCCCGGCGAGACGGTCGCGATCATCGGGCCGAACGGCGCCGGCAAGTCGACGGTCGTCGACGCGATCGCGGGGCTGCTGCCGCTCGACGACGGCGCCATCCTGCTCGGCGGGACGGTGCTCGACGACCCTGCCCGGCGCCTCCGGGTGCCGCCGCACCGCCGCGGCGTGGCTCGGCTCGGGCAGGACCCGCTGCTGCTCCCGCATCTCGACCTCGCCGCGAACGTCGGCTACGGACTGCGCGTTCGGGGCGCATCCCGCCGTGCGGCCCGGGCGGCGGCCGCCGCCTGGCTGGCGCGCACCGAGGTCGGCGGGCTCGACGAGCGCCGGCCGCACGAGGTGTCGGGCGGGCAGGCGCAACGCGCCGCGATCGCCCGCGCCCTCGCCGTGGACCCCCGGCTCTGGCTCTGGGACGAGCCGTTCGCGGCGCTCGACATCGCCGTGGCGCCGCGGCAGCGCGAGCTCGTCGCCGCGCACTCGGCCGGTCGCACCTCGCTGCTCGTCACCCACGACCTCGCCGACGTCCGCGCGCTCGCCGACCGGGTCGTCGTGCTCGAGGAGGGGCGGGTGGTGCAGGATGCCCCGCTCGCGGAGTTCCTGCGCGACCCGGCCCCCGGCTTCGCCGCCGCCTTCGTCGCCGGCGCCCCCACCCCCGACCGGTAGTCGCACCGGCAACTGCCGGTCGGATTCGGGCGGTTGGGGCTAGCCTGGCGCCATGACGCTCCACGACTCCGCTCGGCCGCGCACCGCCCGCGTCGTCACCGTGTCGGATCGGGCCGCGGCGGGCGAGTACGCCGACCGCTCCGGCCCCGCCGCCGCCGAGGCGCTCGCGGGCCACGGCATCCGGGTCGACGGCGTCGACGTCGTGCCCGACGGCGACGACTCGGTGCGCGCGGCGATCGAGGCGGCGATCGGCGACGGCGTCGACCTCGTCGTCACGACCGGCGGCACCGGCATCGGCCCCCGCGACCGCACGCCCGAGGCGACCGCGACGCTGCTCGCCGTGCGGCTCGAGGGCGTCGAGCAGGCGATGCGCGCCGCCGGGCTGCCGCAGGTGCCGACCGCGGTGCTCTCGCGCGGACTCGTCGGGCTCACCTCGCGCGGCCCGGATGCGGTGCTCGTCGTCAACGCGCCCGGCTCGGTCGGCGGGGTGCGCGACGCCGTCGCGGTCGTCGGGCCGCTCGTCGGGCACGTGCTCGGGCAGGCGCGCGGCGACGACCCCGGGCACTGAGCCGTCTCGCCGTCGGGACATCGCGCCGTCGAGGCGATTCGGCACCGGATTCTCCGCGGAGGGTCGGCGGGGCCGGTGCCCGGCGGCTCAGCGCGCCGCCGCGAGCGGCAGCACGTCGAGCTGGTCGCCGGGCGCCACGGCGTCGACGCCCTCGGGCACGACGACGAGGCAGTCGGCGAGGTGCAGCGAGGCGATGAGGTGCGACTTCGCGCCGAGCGCGTGGGGGAGCGCCGCCTCGAGGCGTCCGTCGACGCGCGGCGACAGCACCGCCGGGGCGAACTGGCGCCGACCCCTCGGCGACGACCAGCCGTGGGCCGCGACGGCGCGCACCCGCGCGGGCTGCGCATCCTCGCCCTCGAGGCGCGCGAGCAGCGGGCGCACGAGCACGTGCGCCGAGACGAACACGCTCACCGGGTTCCCGGGCAGGCAGGCGGCGAGCACGCGGCGGCCGCCGAGCTCGACCGCGCCGAACCCCTGCGGCTTGCCGGGCTGCATCGCGACCCCCGCGAACTCGACGCCGCGCGGCTCGAGGGCCTGCCGCACCACCTCGAACGCCCCGGCCGACACGCCGCCGGTCGTCACGAGCAGATCGCAGTCGGCGGCGCCCCGCTCGAGCGCGGCGACGAACTCGTCGACCGAGTCGCTCGTCGCCGGCAGCCGCACCACCTCGCAGCCGAAGCCGCGGAGCATCGCCGCGAGCATCGGGCTGTTCGAGTCGGGGATGCGGCCGGGCGCGAGCTCGGCGCCGGGCGCGTCGAGCTCGTCGCCGGTCGCGACCACCGCGACCCGCGGGCGGCGGTGCACGGCGACCTCGCCCGCGCCGACCGAGATCGCCGCGCCGAGGGCGCTCGCGGTGAGCCGCGCGCCCGCCGCGAGCACCGGATCGCCGGCGGCGACGTCCTCGCCGGCGCGACGGATGTTGCGGTCGATCGCGGGCCGCTCGTCGAACCGGATGCGCGCGGGCACGGGTCCGGGGCCGGGGCGCTGGTCGGTGCGCTCGACCGGCACGACGGTGTCGGCGCCGTGCGGCACCGGCGCCCCGGTCATGATGCGCAGCGCGGCGCCCGGCGGCAGCGTCGCGGGCGCCGCGCCGGCGGGGGCGTCGCCGGCGACCGGGAGCACGAGCCCGTCGTCGGGCAGGCCGTCGAGGTCGGCGGCGCGAAGGGCGTAGCCGTCCATCGCCGAGTTCGTGAACGGCGGCACCGCGACCCGGGCGACGACCGGCTCGGCGAGCACCCGGCCGGCGGCCTCGGCGGTGGGGATGCGCTCGGGCGGCAGCGGGGCGGCCGCGGCGAGCATGCGGGCGAGCTGGTCGTCGACGGAGCGGAGTTCGGGCATGGCCTCGACGCTAGCCGGTGGGGCGGGGCGCCGCGGACGGCGCGCACGGGAGGGGCGGACGGTGCGCGGTGACCGCGCCGGAGGTGGCCCCGGCATTCGCGTCGGCCCGCGTCGCCCCACCCGGGTCGTTCCGCCGATGGACGACGCCCGATGCCCGTGCCGATAGGCTCGCCCGGTCGCCGTCCGCGCGACCGAACCG